>NZ_JAGQCR010000026.1:0-21074 GCF_024346295.1 Cyanobium sp. BA20m-14 | reverse complement strand
TCCCCTTCTCCACGAAGTCGGATGAGCAGCGACTGCTTCGTGTTGGATGTCTTGGGTCTTCCACCCAGGTTTCCTCCGTTCTTTCGTCTGAACTCCACGGACTCCCTGCTTCGTTCCTGTATTAGGGACCTTTCCACCTCCGAAAGGCCTGTCAGCAGTCCCACGACGAGTGGAGCAAGTTGCCCAAGAGCAGAAGTGTCTATGAGACCATCTAGGGTCTTGACCTTGATTCCTTGGTGCTGAAGCTCGTTGAGTCGGTTGATGACCTCAACTTGCGACCTCCCAAGTCGGTCAAGTTTGGAGACCACCAGGATGTCGCCCTTCTGAAGCACCGATAGACAGGTGCGGAGTTGATGCCTCTTCTCCAGGGGCGTGGTGCTACTGACCCGTTCAGAGAAGACCTCTTCGCATCCCGCATCCCTCAGTTCCTGGACTTGAGCATCCAGTCCCTGTTGCTGGTGGATGGTTGATGTCCGTCCATATCCAATTTTTCTACCCACTTGTTCGGAAAGGGTGACTGTTTCCAAAGGATAGCACCCGAACAGCCTTGCCGAACGCTTTTAGGGGTTCAAACGCCTGATTTTTGCCAGCCTCCTCATTGGTAGAGCAACCCATGGGTTTCCGAACGGGGTTTGCTGGTGCTCCTCGGAGTCGTGCGGTATGGGGAATCTGGGTGCCCTGTCTCCTGAGACCAATGACGCCTAATCCCATACCGTTCCCATACCGTTCGGCAGTGGCGCCAAATCTGGCGGGATCTTGGAATGAGACCTGTATGTAGTGCCTAGGGCACCAACTAATGACCTACAGGCACCATATCTGGCGCCATGTGTCTCAATCACAGAATGCCAGGACCCAGATTTGAACTGGGGACACGGCGATTTTCAGTCGCCTGCTCTACCAACTGAGCTATCCCGGCCCACCGCCGCAGCGGCTTACAGATCTTAGATCACGGTCTCGTCTGGGGGTTTTCCCCAGGCAGACCATTCCTGCCACCAGCCAGCCCCGCTCGCCCAGGGCGGCGGCGGCGGCGCAGGCGGTGGCACCGGTGGTGAGAATGTCGTCGATCAGGAGCACCGGGCGCCGTTGGCCCGCCAGCGGTGAGGAACAGCGAAATGCTCCGGCCTGGTTGGCCCAGCGCAATTCGCGGCCCAGGTGGTGCTGGCCGAGCACGGGCCGGCTCCGCAGCAGCAGGGGCTCCTGGCGCCAGTCAAGTTGCCAGGTAAGGCACCTGCTCAGCAGAGCCGGCAGGGGGTTGCCCTGGCGCTTCCAGCTGGGAATCGGCACCAGCAGGGGGGGCTGGGTCCAGGGCTCCCGGCGCAGGCCTGCGACCAGCTCCTGGATCAGGGCTCCGACCAGCGGGGGTTTGGGGCTCGTGCGCAGGTGCAGCAGCTGGCGACGCAACAGGCCCCCGTAGAGCCCCGCAGCCCACCAGGTCAGGGGGGCCGAGCCCTTGATCCCCCCCCGGGGCAACTCGGCCACCAGTTCGGCCTGGAGGCTGGGGGGCTGGGCGATCCAGTGCAGGGGCAGCAGTTTGAGGATTGCCATGGCCAGATGGGGTAGCCCTTTCAGGCTTCCCACAACTGGCCAGCTCAGCCTGGTAAGGCCCGCAGCATGGCCACCAGGGTGCGGTGGGCATCCTCGCTGTCGCTGAGGCTGTGGTCGAAGGGCACCGTGACGGTGGCGCCATCCACCTGGAGGTCCATCGCCTCGGGCCTGACGCTGAGCATGCTGGCCTGCTCAGCGGCGCTGATGCCGCCGTAATGGCGGGCGAAGGCCAGCACCGCTTCGGCATGGTCGTCGTTCATGTGTCTGCAGATCCGATCACTTACGGCGGAGCTGAGGGGGTCGGCGGCCATGGCGCGGAGCTGGGGAGGTTGGTTTGGATTCTGGTTCAACCAGCCCCGAACCGCTGCCAGAGCAGCAGGCCGAGGCGGATGGCGCTGAAGCCCACGTAGCCGGCCAGCACTACGAAGAGCCCCATGGCGATCACGGAGCGCAGGCGTTCATTCATCGCTGCTGAGGGCGGATGCTGCCAGTCTGGCCATGCCGAGGGCGGCGCAGAGGCCAGGACGATTCAGCACCGGAACCCCCAGGCTCTGCTGCCGCAGGCGACGCCATTGGGGATTCCGGGCCCCACCTCCCAGGCTGATCACCCTCTCCAGTGGTGGGGCGCCAGCCTGGCGCAGCCGCTGCCAGCCCTCCCGTTCGATGGCCGTGAGTCCCTCCAGCAGGGCCTGGAGGTAAAGGGCATCGCTGATCGGTCGAGGTTCCAGCCGCGGCTCCAGGCCTGGGTCGTCCACGGGAAAGCGTTCCCCGCGGGCCGTCATGGGGCGGAGCCGCAGGCCGGTGGGCTGGCTGGGGGCAATCTGGCGGCTGAGTTCGCCAATCTGCTGATCACTGAAGAAGCGCCGCAGGATGCCAGCTCCGGCATTAGAGGCACCCCCCACCAGCCAGCGCCCCCCCACCCGATGGCAGCTGATGCCAGGCCCCTGGATCGGCCCCGGGCTGAACTGTTTCAACACCAGGGTGGTGCCCAGCACGGTGATGCCCTCGCCTGCGGCGGGAGCCGCTGCCAGCACCCCGGCGTTGGCATCCGTAGTGCCCGCCACCACCCGGCAGTGGCGGGGTAGCCCCAGCCGCTCCGCCAGCTTGGGCGCCATGCTGCCGAGCACCGCGCCACTGGCGCATATCTCCGGCAGGGCTGGGGCCCAGCACTGCTGAGCAATCGATCCGCTCCAGGCCTGGCGTTGGAGGTCCCAGCCCAGGCGCAGGTTGTTGCCCTCTTCCCCCCAGCGCCAGTCGCCCAGCAGCCACCCCATCAGCCAGTCGGCCTGATGGCGCCATAACCAGGGCCCAGCTTCGCCGGCCAGATCGGCCTGGGCGAGAAGGTGCAGGCCCCGGGCCAGGCTGCCGCTGGCACTGGTGGCTGGCCCGGATCCTGCCAGGGCGGCAGCAGCTTCGGCCTGATCGCCGCAGGCCCGGTGATAGGGGAGGGCAAGCCCCAAGCTGCCGGGGCCCGGTTCCCCTGTGGGGCGGCAGAGCAGCAGGGTGCCGGAGGTGCCGGCAACGGCGACGGCGCCGATGCGGATTCGGGTTGCGGCGGGCAGCCTGGCGCAGAGGGCCTCAAATCCGCTGGCCCAGCCAAGGGGATCTTCCAGCCCATTGGGGTACGGGCCGACCTCCGTGACCAGCTGTGGCCCATGGGCAGCCACCAGGGCAATCCGCAGGCCGCTGCTGCCCAGATCCACCCCCAGGGCGAGTGGTGTTTTCACCCGCCGGGCTGGGGCTGGGGCTGGGGCTTGGAACTCAGGCGGCTACCTGGGCTGCGGTGGCCTGCTTGAGCGTGGCGGCGATGGTGGTCACGTCCTCCCAGGGCAGGTCGAGGTCGCTGCGGCCGAAGTGGCCGTAGGCGGCGACGTCCTGGTAGAAGCGGCCGCCCCTCTGCTGGGGGAGGGTGCGCAGGCTGAAGGTTTCGATGATGGCGCCTGGACGCAGGTCGAAGTGCTCATGCACCAGGGCAGTGAGATCGGCGTTGCTGATGGCGCCCGTGCCAAAGCTCTCCACCAGAATGCTCACGGGCCTTGCCACGCCGATGGCGTAGCTCAGTTGCACTTCCACTTTGCTGGCCAGGTCTGCAGCCACTAGGGCCTTGGCCACATAGCGGGCGGCGTAGGCAGCAGAGCGATCCACCTTGGTGGGATCCTTGCCGGAGAAGGCGCCGCCGCCATGGCGGGCGTAGCCGCCGTAAGTGTCGACGATGATTTTGCGGCCCGTCAGGCCGGCATCACCCTGGGGGCCGCCCACCACAAACTTGCCGGTGGGGTTCACCAGGAAGCGAGTATCTGCCTGGGAGGGCTTGAGGGCCAGGTCGGCGGTGGCGGGCTCCACCACATGGGTCCAGAGGTCGGTAGCGATGCGCTCGCGTATGGCCTTCTCTTCAGAAATTCCATCAATCTCCGCGGTGTGTTGGGTGGAGATCAGGATCGTGTCAATCGCCACCGGGCGATCGTCTTCGTAGACGACGCTCACCTGGGTCTTGCCGTCCGGCAGCAGGTAACCCAGGCTGCCGTTGTGGCGCACCTCCGCCAGGCGCCGAGCCAGGCGGTGGGCCAGGCTGATCGGCAAGGGCATCAGCTCGGGGGTCTCATTGCAGGCGTAGCCAAACATGATCCCCTGATCTCCCGCACCGATCAGATCCAGGGGATCGCCGTCGTGGTCGTCGGCCTCATTCACCCCCTGGGCGATGTCAGGCGACTGTTGATCCAGGGCCACCAGCACGGCACAGCTGTGGGCGTCGAAGCCGCCGGCGCGGGCACCGGCGTAGCCGATCTGGTTGATCACCCCCCGCACAAGGGTGTTGAAGTCGACCCTGGCCGTGGTGGTGACTTCGCCGGTGATCAGGCAGAGGCCCGTATTCACAACGGTTTCGCAGGCCACCCGGGAGGCCGGGTCCTGGGCCAGCAGGGCATCGAGCACCGCATCGCTCACCTGGTCACAGATTTTGTCGGGGTGACCTTCGGTTACCGACTCGGAGGTGAAGACGTAGCGGCTCATGCGGCCTAGGCCAAATGTCAGCCCAGCCTATGCGCCGCTGACTCTCACTTCAAGCTCACTCCAGTGGCTCAGACAGGGGAAGCAGGGATCGAGGGGAGGGGGCGAGCTCCAGCCGGCGGTGTAGCCGATCACCACGGGCACTCCGGCCTGCTTTGCCATCCGCAGATCGCTGTTGGCATCTCCGATCAGGGCACAGTGGTTGGGCGGTACCCCCAGGCTGGCGCAAAGGGCGTACACGGCTGCGGGGTCGGGCTTGTGGGGGGTGTGATCGGCGCTCCAGTGCGCCTGGAACTGACAGGTGAGGTTTGCGCTGGCCAGAAATGCTGCGATGCCAGCCCCATCGTCATTGCTGATCACGGCACAGGCCACCGCTGCTCTGCCAAGGGCCTCCACCAGTTGATGGAGGCCGGGGGTGGCGATCGGCCGTCGCTGGCTGCCCTGGCCATGCAGGCCATCGGTGGCGGTGAACACGCTTTCGCCCAACGCCAGGGCTTCGGGCCAGCCCAGCCCCACCTGGGCCAGGGCCGTGGCAGTGGAGATCAGGTTGTGCTGGCGGGAGCCCACGGCCGTGGCTCCGGCCGGATCGATCGCCTGCTCGCCCAATCCATAGGCTCGGCCGAGGAGCTCGACCAGTTCATCCCCTCTGACGGCGGCAAGCTCGGGATGGCCCTGGGCCAACAGCTTGCTGGCAACTGAAACCCTGGCCGAGGCCAGGGCATGGAGCATGGGCTCGCTGATTGAAAGGGGGCCGTCCTTGTCGAACAGCACCGCTTCGATCTGGTGGGGGATGCCCCTGTCGTCTGCCAGGGTCTGGCCCCGCAGGAGCAGTTGTGCCATTAGGAACTGCGGCGATTGGGCGCCCTCAGTCCAGGGTGACCCCCATGGGCTCATTGTCTTCGGCCTGCTCAAGCAGCATCTGCTTGTAGCGGGCGGCCATTTCCTCGGCTTTATCGAACACTTTCTGGGGATCGGTGAGCATGTCGCCGGGCTCGGGCTCGAGGGCCTTGGTCGAGAGGGAGATCCGGCCCCGCTCGGCATCCAGGTCGATGATCATCACCTTCATCTGATCGTTGACATTGAGCACCGTGTGAGGTGTCTCGATGTGCTCGTGGCTGATTTCAGAGATGTGCAGCAGGCCGCTGACGCCGCCGATGTCGATGAAGGCGCCGTAGGGCTTGATACCGCGAACGGTGCCGAGCACCACTTCGCCCACCTCGAGGCGATTCATCTTGCGTTCAACCAGGGCGCGGCGATGGCTCAGCACCAGGCGGTTGCGCTCCTCATCCACCTCCAGAAACTTGAGCGGCAGGAAGTCGGCCACCAGTTCTTCCTTGGCCTTGCGGGTGCTGATGTGGCTGCCGGGAATGAAGCCGCGCAGGCCTTCAACCCGCACCAGGGCGCCGCCGCGGTTGGTGGCGAACACCTCGCTGTAGATGGTGGCGTCTTCTTTTTGCAGCTGACGCACCCGCTCCCAGGCGCGCTGGTATTCGATGCGGCGGATCGAAAGCGAGAGCTGGCCGTCTTCGTTCTCCTCACTCATGATGAAGAACTCCCGGATCTCGCCGGGCTGGAGCACGTCGCTCAGGCCCTCCACCCGGTTGATCGACACCTCCTGGAGGGGCATGAAGGCGGCTGTTTTGGCGCCAATGTCAATCATGGCGCCCTTCGATTCGAGGGCAAACACGGTGCCGTTGACCACGTCACCGGGCTTGAAGTTGTAGTCGTACTTGCTCAGCAGCGACGCGAACTCGTCGAGGGTGAAACCCACCCCATCGGCGTCATTGCGCGATTTGGCCCGGCTGCTGGGGTCATCGGCGGTAGGCACCTCTTCCGGAATGGCCAGGTCGAGATCCTCGGCCGTTTCGACGGCTGCAAGGTCTAGATCGGTCTCAGTGGTGGCTTCGGAAGGGGTCACTGTCATGGGAGAAGGCGGCCTGCCGGGGGCAGTGCGAAGGGAGTGACCGATCTGCCCGCCAGCAGACCCAGTCAGATCCAACACTCTACCAACGTGGCAGGCCTTGGTCCCCTTGGCCCTTGGGCAGCCCTCAGCCGATTGCGGCCAGGCTCGGCTTGCTCCGTCTGCCGCCGTTGCGCTTGTCGAGCCCCTCGAGGGTGGCCACGAAGTCACTGATGCCCTGGAATTGGCGATAAACCGAGGCAAAGCGCACGTAGGCCACCTCACTCATCTCACTGAGGTGGCGCAGCACAAGTTCACCGATTTCGCTGCTTGTTACTTCGCGGCCGCTGCGCTGCTGCAGCTCAAGTTCGATTTCATCCACCACAGCTTCAAGCCGAGCAGGTTCTAGGCCGGTTTTTTCGCAGGCGCGCAACAGTCCATGGAGCAGTTTCGCGCGGTTGAAGGTTTCCCGGGTGCCGTTGCGCTTCACCACAGTGATCGGCACCGTTTCCACCCTTTCATAGGTGGTGAAACGAAATTCACAGTTGAGGCATTCGCGCCGCCGCCGCACGCTGCGCCCACTGTCGGCCGCTCGAGATTCGAGCACCCGGCTGTCGGTGTGTTGGCAAGAGGGGCATTGCATCCCCGAACATCCGGGCTTGGTTCTTAAGTTTAGACACGCCACTTTCATTTGGAAAGGGCTCCATTGATTACCCATTTGCCATGAAAAAAGCCCCTGCTTAAGCAGGGGCTTGGCCAAGGGGGCTGGCCTGTTATTTGCCGATCTTCGGGGGATCGCGGAAAGCGATGGCAAAGAAGAGGGTAGAGATGGCCAGAGCCAGGATCAGGATGTACGCGAAGCTTTCCATGAATTTCCTCTAGGGGTCTGGCGGTCAGCTGAGGGGCGAACCAGCTGGGGGCACGAAGCCCTCCGGCAGGCGGCGGGTGGAGCGGTCGCCCAGTTTCTGGAACAGACCGAATTCCACCTGTTCGCCCAGATCTGGATCGATACCTGCGAACACATCTCGGTAGAGGGTGCGGGCACCGTGCCAGATGTGGCCGAAGAAGAACAGCAGGGCGAAGGTGGCGTGGCCAAAGGTGAACCAGCCGCGGGGCGAGCTACGGAAGACACCGTCGGAGTGATAGGTCTCCCGGTCGAATTCGAATGCTTCCCCAAGCTGGGCCTTGCGGGCCAGGCGCTTGACATCGGCCGGATCTGTAAAGACCTGACCATTGAGGGCGCCGCCGTAAACGGTTGCGGTTACGCCGGTCTGCTCGAAGGAGTACTTCGCTTCAGCACGGCGGAAGGGAATGTCAGCCCGCACGATGCCCTCTTGGTCTAGGAGAATCACAGGGAAGTTCTCGAAGAAGTTGGGCAGGCGGCGCACTTCCAGATCCCGACCGTCCTTGTCTGTGAAGCTGATGTGGCCCAGCCAGCCGGTGGGCAGGCCGTCACCGTTGACCATCGGGCCCACCCTGAACAGGCCTCCTTTGGCAGGACTGTTGCCGACGTAGTCATAGAAGGCCAGCTTCTCAGGAATCGAGGCATAGGCCGCCTCCTTCGTTGCGCCGTTGTCGAGGGCGGTCTGCACTCGACGGTTGATCTCAGTCTTGAAATAACTCTGGTCCCATTGGTAGCGGGTGGGGCCAAACAGTTCAACTGGAGTGGCCGCAGCTCCGTACCACATGGTGCCGGCCACAATGAAGGCCGCAAATAACACCGCCGCGATAGCCGAGGCCAATACGGTTTCGATGTTGCCCATGCGCAGGGCCTTGTAGAGCCGTTCGGGCGGGCGGGTGGTGATGTGGAAGATGCCGGCGATGATGCCGACGATTCCAGCTGCGATGTGGTGGGCGACGATCCCGCCTGGATTGAAGGGGTTGAAGCCCTCCGGGCCCCAGGAGGGTTGAACCGCCTCCAGGTGACCTGATATTCCGTAGGGGTCACTCACCCACATCCCTGGCCCGAAGACCCCGGTGAGGTGGAAGGCGCCAAAGCCAAAGCAGCCGAGGCCGGCGAGCAGCAGGTGGATGCCGAAGATCTTGGGCAGATCGAGGGCTGGTTCACCGGTGCGGGGGTCCTGCCAGATCTCCAGATCCCAGTAGGTCCAGTGCCAGATAGCGGCCAGGAAGAGCAGGCCACTAAAAATGATGTGGGCAGCTGCCACGCCTTCAAAACTCCAGAAGCCTGGATCAACTCCGGTCTCACCGGTGATGCTCCAGCCGCCCCAGCTGCCCGTAACCCCCAGGCGGGCCATGAAGGGCATGACGAACATGCCCTGGCGCCACATGGGGTTGAGCACCTGGTCGGAGGGGTCGAAGATGGCGAGCTCGTAGAGCGCCATCGAGCCGGCCCAGCCGGCAACTAAGGCGGTGTGCATGAGGTGCACGGCGAGCAGACGGCCCGGGTCGTTGATCACGACCGTGTGCACCCGATACCAGGGCAATCCCATGGGGGTAGTTCTGGGTAGGTTTTGCGATCGTAAGGGGAGCCCTGGCCACTGCGCGGCCTAGGTAACGGACCGCAACGGCCTGACTCACAATGGGACCCACAATTGAGCCCCCATCAGGAGGTACCCCATGCCCGTGATCCGATTTGTGCGCGAGGGCAGAGACGTGGAGTGCTTCCCGGGCGAGAACCTGCGGGAGGTGGCCCTGCGGGAAGGCATCCAGCTCTACGGGCTCAAGGGAACCCTGGGCAACTGCGGCGGCTGCGGCCAATGCATCACCTGTTTTGTGGCCGTTCCGGAGGGTGGCGCTAGCCAGGCGCTGAGCGAACGCACCGTCGTGGAGGACCAGAAACTGCGCCGCCGCCCCCAGACCTGGCGTCTGGCCTGTCAGGCCCTGGTTCAGGAGTCGGTGCTGGTGCTCACCCGTCCCCAGGTGGGCTTGCCCGATCAGGAGGCCCTGCTGGCCGCAGCCAGGGCCCAGGCCCTGCCGCCCGGCCCCACGGCCTGGCCCGTTCCCCCCGAGCAGGAGGGCGCCCTGGAGGAGCCAACCGCAACGAGCGATGAAGCCTCCTGAAAACCGTCCATTCGGCGGTGATACCGTCCCAGCACTTCCCCCTCAGTTATGGAAACCAACGACCTCGGCTTTGTCGCCAGCCTTTTATTCGTTTTGGTTCCTGCGGTCTTCCTGATAATTCTTTACATCCAGACCAACAGCCGCCAGGGCGGCTAACTCCTGCCTTCCGGTTCGCGCACGAGCAGGACTGGGGCTGGGGCATGTACCCGGATGTAGTCGCTCACCGAGCTGCCCAGCAGGCGGTCGATGTCCACCAGCCCCCGCGCCACCACCGGGCGTCGGTCCTGGGAGGCGATCACCAGCAGGTCGGCCTTGAGCTCTTCGGCGGCTGCGCAGACCATGCGGCCCACCTCGCCACTGCGCTGAACGGTGGTCAGCTCCACGCCGAAGGCACGGGCCCGCTGGATCGCCTTGCCCACAGTCTCTTCGGCAGGGGATTTGCCCCCCCTTGATGGGGTGATCTCTTGACGGCTCACATGCACGCCGGTCAGGGTGCCCCCGGGGATGTCCCGCACCAGTTCACAGGCCAGCTTGAGGGCGTTGTCCCCCACGCCGGTGCCGTCGATGGTGACCATCACCCGGTTGATATGGCGGATGTAGAGGTCGTCGCGCACCAGCAGCATCGGCCTGGTGGAGAGCTGGAAAACGTACTGGCTGGCACTGTTGCTGAGGATGGCCTGGAGGCGGTTCATGCCGCGGGAGCCCATCACGATGAGGTCGCTGTTGAGTTCATCGGCCACCTTGAGCACCGTTTGCTTGGTGTCGCCCTGGCGGATGATTGTGTTCACCTCCCCGGGGTCGAGGCCCAGGCGCAGCACCGCTTCAGCGGCAATGCCGGCTGCCTTCTGGGAGTGCTCAGTGAAGCTTTCGCCAACCTGCTCGGGCACTACGTGCAGCAGGTTGAAGCGGGCTTGGCGAACTGTGGGGATGTCGCGCAGCATGCGCACCATCTCCTCAACGTGGCCCTTGCCGGAATCGGCGATCAGTACGTTGCGAAACACGGGAGTTAAACGATGAAACGGTCTTCCCTGCAGCCTACGGATGGGGGTTGGATTCTGGAGCGAAGGGTGCTGCCCCAGCACACAGACCATGCCGGTGTGATGTGGCATGGCGCCTATGTGGCTTGGCTGGAGGAGGCCCGGGTTGAAGCCCTGGCAAAGGCCGGTGTTGCCTACAGCGAACTCTCGGCCAGGGGCCTGGAACTGCCGGTGGTCAGCCTGGCCATCGATTACCGCCGGGCCCTGATGCATGGGGATGCCGTTCGGATCTGGAGCGAAGTGATGCCCCGGCGCGGCCTCAAAATCCCTTGGCGCAGCCTTTTTTTAGGCGCGGATGGGGTGGTGGCAGCCGAGGCCATGGTGGAGCTGGTGTTGGTCGAAGGGGTTGGGGAGCCGGGGCGCCAGCGGCTGATGCGCAAGCTGCCAGCCGACCTCGAGGCCGCGGTGGCAATCCTTGTGGCTGGATCGGCCTAGTATCAGTACACCTGTACTGAAATGACATGGCCCCAGTTGCTGCGCTCCCGCGATCCTCCTCGCCCTCAGCCAATCCCTCGGCCAAGCATCCAGCCAAGTCACCAGCCAAGCCCTCGGCCAAGCAGCATCGCCCCCTGCTGCGGGCCGCCGATGCCGCTGGCTGGAGTCTGGAGCAAAGGCTCTGGTGGCTGCTTTGGTCTGGATGCCCCGGGGTGGGCCCCAGCCGCCTGGTGGCTATTCGGGACAACTTCTGTGGCTGGGGGGCGGCCTGGGCCTCTCCTGCCGAGGCCTTCGCTGGCCTGGCGGGTATGGGATCGCTGGGCTGCCGGCAATTGGAGCGGTATCGGGCCCATTGGGGGCCAGATCCCTTGCCAGAGGTGGCTCGACAATTCCAGGGCGGGAGGCGGGTGCTGCTGCCCGCCGATCCGGCCTTTCCCCCCGAGCTGCTGGCGCTGGAGCGGCCGCCCCTGCGTCTTCACTGGCGCGGCGAAGGTTGGTTGTGGCCCCTGCTGCGCCGCCGTCAAGCCATCGCGGTGGTTGGCACCAGGCGCCCCTCCCTGCATGGGCTGGCAATGGCGGAGGCGATTGGGGCGGCCCTGGCCCAGGCCGGCTGGCCCGTGGTGAGTGGTTTGGCGGAAGGGATTGACGGGGCGGTGCACCGGGGTTGCCTGGCCCAGGGGGGGCAGCCGGTGGCGGTTTTGGGCACGCCCCTGGAGCGGGTGTACCCAAGGCACCACAAGCAGCTGCAGGCTGAGGTGGCGGCTCGGGGGCTGCTGGTGAGTGAGTTGCCAGCGGGCACCGCGGTTCAGGCCGGTCACTTTGCTGCTCGCAACCGGCTGCAGGTTGGGCTCGCAGCTGGCGTGGTGGTTGTGGAGTGTCCCCTCAAAAGTGGCGCCCTCCATTCCGCGGCCCTGGCCATGGAACAGGAGTTGCCCCTCTGGGTGGTGCCTGCCGATGCCGGCAAGGCCTCTGCTGCCGGCAGCAACCGTCTGCTCGCCCAGGATGCAACGGTGCTGCTGGATCCGGCCGATCTGATTCGCCAGCTGGGTGCGGGTCCCCTTGCGCCTCGCCTATCCGCTTCGTCGCGGCTAAATACTTCGCCGCCCGGGGATTCAGCCCTGTTGGCGGCCCTGGGCCTTGGCGCCTCCCTCGAGCAGTTGTGCCTCAGCTTGGAGCAGCCCGCTGCCGCGGTGGCGCCCAGGCTGCTGGCCCTCGAGCTGGGGGGCCTGGTGAGGGCGGAGCCGGGCCTGTGTTGGCGGCCGATCTAGCCTGGGGCCATGGCTGGGTCGAGCTCAAGCGGGGGTGAGCTAGGTGGCGAGTGAGCTAGATGGCGAGTGACCTCAATGGCGACTGAGCTCAATGGCAACTGAGCTCAATGGCAACTGGTGGTTGGCCTGGCGCCGTCGCCAGCTTGCCCTGGGCGGCCATCCGGCTGATTTTGACTGGCTGGTGGACCTCGCTGGCGGTATCCCCTGGCGCGAGCAGCAGCAGTTGCGGTTGCATCCCGAGCAGCTCGTGCGGCTCAGGGTGGATCCCAGCCACATAGAGGAGCTTTGGCGTCGCCATCTCCACACCGCCGAACCCCTGCAATATCTGGTGGGTCGCTGCCCCTGGCGCGACCTCGAACTCCTTGTGGGCCCGGGGGTGTTGATTCCGCGTCAGGAAACGGAGCTGCTGGTTGAGCTGGCCCTGGAGCTGGCTCCAGACTGCCCGGGTCCATGGGCAGATTTGGGCACCGGTTCGGGCTGTTTGGCCCTGGCCTTGGCCCTGGCCTGGCCCACCAGTAGCGGTTGGTCTGTGGACTCCAGCCCCGCAGCTCTTGCTCAGTCGAGCGTCAATCTGGAGCGGGCGGGGGTGAGCGATCGGGTGCGGCTGCTTGAGGGCAGCTGGTGGCAGCCGCTGCTGCCCCTGTGGGGACAACTGCAGCTGGTGGTGAGCAATCCGCCCTACATCCCCACGGCGGTGTGGGCTGAGCTGGAGCAGGGGGTGCGGGAGCACGAGCCCGCCCTTGCCCTCGATGGCGGTGCCGATGGCCTTGGCGCCCTGCGGCCTTTGGCTCAAGGCGCCAGGGCCGCCCTTGCCCCTGGTGGGCTACTGCTGCTGGAGCACCATCACGACCAAAGCGCGGCGGTGATCGAGCTGCTGACGTTGGCGGGTTTGGAGCAGGTGCGAGCCCATCTCGATCTGGAGGGCCAGCAGCGCTTTGTTTCGGCCCGGCGATGCTGGCTTGATGTCTGACCCCTTGCCCACCCTTGCTCCCCCGGAACTGGCCGCCCACCTGCTGGGGGGATCGGCTGCCCTGTTCCCCACGGACACCTTGCCTGCCCTGGCGAGTTGTCCCAGCCAGGCCCACCAACTCTGGGCCCTGAAGCACCGCCCAGCCGAGAAGCCCCTGATTCTGATGGCCGCCAATGCCGAGGCCTTGCTGGGGTCCATCGGCCGCCCGGCCCGGCCCGAGTGGTTGGCGATGGCGGCCTGGGCTTGGCCGGGGGCAGTCACCCTGGTGCTGCCGGCCATTGGCCCCGTGGCCGAAGCCCTCAACCCAGGCGGTGGCAGCCTGGGGTTGCGGCTGCCGGCCTGCCCTCAGGCCCTGGCCCTGCTGGAGCTCAGTGGACCGCTGGCCACCACCAGTGCCAATGTTTCCGGCCAGCCCCCCGCTACCACGGCAGAGGAGGCGGCCCGGCAGTTTGCCGCTGTGCCGCTGCTAGGCCCCATGCCCTGGCCGGAGGCCGGGGGCATGGCCAGCACCGTGCTGGCCTGGCGGGAGGGAGGGGGCTGGCAGGTCTTGCGGGCTGGTGCTCTACTGCCTCCAGGGATTTGAGCGATCGCATGGCAGCCCTTTTTCTGGTGGTGCTTCTGGCGGTGGCTGCCTTCCACTGGTTGATGGAGCCTTTTCTGCAGGTGCTGCCTGCCCTGCTGGATCTCAGGGCTTTGCCTTGGACGCTGCTGGTTTTGGCGATTTGGCTGCTGGCGGGACGCCCGGCGGTTCGCTGACGGCCGCAGGTAGGGGTTTGGCATTGGCACAGAGGTTGGCCACCATCAGGTCTTCCGCTCCTTCTCCCTTGGATTCCTCCAGGGATAGGGGCAGGCGCCATTCGCCCCAGGTTCCCTCGCTGGATTGGCGGCTCACCCGCAGGGTTTCGCAGTGAACCGCCACCTTGCTGGTCACTTCCGGGGATCCGCAGATGCTGGTGGTGGTGCGCACGCCTCCCTCAGCGATTCGCCAGGCGCTCCAGTCGTAGCGGCAGGGGCCAAAGGTTTTCCAACGGGGGGCCTTGAGTTGGCGGATTTTCTCGAGCAGGGCCTGTTCCTTGGCACTGGTCGAGGCGGCCCCAGCGGCTGGCTTGGTCGTTTGCGTTTGATCCGGGGAGTTCGACTGGGCGTGGAGAGGGCCTGGGTGATCCAGTTGCAGCGCCAGCACGAGCAGGCCGGCAAATCTTGCTAGCGGCAGCCGCCAGCCGCCGTATCGATGGGAGGGGTTAGGGAGCATGGCTCAGGGACGGGGTGGACCAGGAAATCACCAGAAGCCGGCTAACGGATTTGAACCGATGGCCTTCGCTTTACAAAAGCGCTGCTCTACCACTGAGCTAAGCCGGCAGTGGAAGTGGTCAAACCTGCCCTTCCCATAGAACTTTATCGCCTGCCGATCTCCCGCCGATCGCCCATAGCAGGAGCTGGGTGCGGCTTTGGCAGCCGGTTTTAGCCAGCAAATTCGCCATGTGACTTTCCACGGTGCGGGGACTGACGATCAGGGCGGCGGCAATCGCCTTGTTGCTGTGGCCCTGTTCCAGTTCTTGCAGCACCCGCATCTCTGCCGGGGTGATGTCGGTAGCAGCCGTGATTGCTGGCTTGGCAGTTTCGCCCATGGTGGCCTGAATGCGGTTGCTTCAGCTTTCCCACACTTGCTTGGAGCTTTATGGCTGCCCGTGGCGCCTTGCTGAAATCAGGAGCTGAGCTTGGCCTGGAAGGTCTGTTCGACAGGTGGGAATGGCACCTTGGCGCGCCGAATCGGCAAATTGGCCACCAGGGCTGTCACCCGGTCTTCCGTCTCCAGGGTGACGTCGCCTTCTTCTAGGTCGATTTCGACATAGCGGCTCACCACCTCCAAAATCTCCCGACGCATCTGCTGCAGCAGTTCGGGGTTGAGGTCGCTGCGGTCGTGGGCAAGCACCAGCTGCAACCTCTGCTTGGCAGTGTTGGCACTGGCGGGTTGCAGGCCCAGAAGTTTGTTGATCACATCGCGCAGGGTCATCGGCTTCAGAAGATCTTGGTTTGCATCAGCCGCCCGATCGTCGCGCGGATGCCCTGGCGCTCCTTGCTCGGGTCGATCAAGGGCACGTCTTCGCCTAGGAGTCGGCGAGCCACGTTGGAGTAGGCCCGGGCGGCCGGGGAACCATTGCCATTGAGGGTGAGGGGCTCACCGCGGTTGGTGCTCACGATCACCTGCTCGTCTTCCAGCACCAGACCCAGCAGGGGCAGGGCCAGGATGTCGGTGACGTCGCTCACCGCGAGCATCTCCTGGTTGGCCATCATCTTGGGCCGCACCCGGTTGAGCACCAGCTGGATGGGCTTCACCCCTTCACTGTTGAGCAGGCCGATCACCCGGTCGGCATCGCGCACCGCCGACACCTCCGGCGTGGTCACCACGATCGCTTCGCGGGCAGCAGCCATGGCGTTCTTGAAGCCGCCCTCAATGCCAGCGGGGGCGTCGATGAGCACAAAGTCGAAATGGTCGCCGAGCAGGGCTGCGATCTTTTTCATGTCGTCGGGCTGAAGCCACTCGAGCATGCGCGGGTTGCCCGCCGGCAGCAGGGCCAGGTTTGGCTCCTGCTTGTGTTTCACCAGGGCCTGCTCCAACCGACAGCTTTCCGAGAGCACCTCCTGGGCGGTGTAGACGATCCGGTTCTCCAGCCCCAGCAGCAGGTCGAGATTGCGCAGGCCGAAGTCGGCATCGAGCACGGCGGTGCGGGCTCCCTGCTTGGCCAGGGCGATGCCCAGGTTGGCGGTGAGGGTGGTTTTGCCCACGCCCCCCTTGCCGGAGCAGATCAGGATGTAGCGGGTAGACGGGGCGGTCACAACAGAGGCTGGAGTGGCCAAAGGTTAAGGCCTAACTACTGGCGCGGATGTCTTGGTGCTGGCATCGCCGTCCGGGACCCTTGGATTACAACGGGTCAGCCCCCTCCACCGCAGGGATGACCGAGCCCAAGGATCCCTCCTCCCCCCAGCTTCTCCACCAGCATCTCCACCAGCAGCTGCTGGTCATGCCCGATGACGGGGCTGGGGCAGTGGTGGCCCTGATCGATGGCGCCCGGGAGTCGCTGCTGCTCAAGCAGTTCAAGCTGCAGTCTGAGGCGATCGAGCAGGCCCTGCTGCGGGCCCACCAGCGCGGCGTGCAGGTGCGGGTCATGCTTAATCCCCACACCTCCGGCGGAGACCGCTGGAACGATGAGGCCCATGCCCGCCTGGGCGAATGGGGCATCGAGGTGGCCTGGACCAGCGAGGCCTTTCCGGTGACCCACGAGAAATCGATGGTGGTGGATCGCTCCTGCGCCCTGATTTCCACCTTCAACCTCAGCGACAAATACTTCACTGAAACCCGCGACTACGGCATCGTCAGCCACGCCCCGCCGGTGGTCGAGGAGGTGATTGCTGGCTTTGAGGCCGACTGGGCCCGCACTTTTTTCCATCCCAACCTCCACGTGGGCCTGGTTTGGAGCAGCGTGCACAGCCGCGGCCAGATGGCCCGGATCATTGATCTGGCGCGAGAAACCCTCTGGATTCAGCATCCCAAATTCGTGGATGCGGTGATCCTCGAGCGGATCATCTCCGCCCGGGAGCGGGGGGTGAAGGTGCGCTTGCTCTGCGGTGGCAAGCACGGCATCTCCGATTGGGACATCTACGACACCTTCTCCTCCCTGCGGGTGATGGAGCGGTTCGGGGTGAAGGTGCGGCGCCAGAAACACCTGAAACTGCACGCCAAGCTGTTGCTGGTGGATGGCACCTACGCCCAGACCGGTTCGATGAATATCGATCGCAGTGCCTTCGACCTGCGCCGGGAACTTGGCATCGAATCCGACGCCCCGGAGGTGGTGGCCAGGCTGCGCAGCACCTTCCAGGCTGACTGGGATGCCGCCAAGAAATACCAGGCCCCCGATCCCCTCGATCCGAGCCTGCATGAGGAGGGCGAATTGCCACCCGACCCCCATTTTGTGCATGACTGAGCCCAAATTGGCGCCCCGTCCCAGCCTGGACCAGTTGTTCTGGGGCATGCTCCAGGTGGCCCTCTCAGCCTTTGGTGGTGGGCTGTCCGCCTGGAGCCAGCGGATCGTCGTGGAGCAGCGCAGTTGGATGACTAACGAGCAGTTCCTCACCGGCCTCACCGTGGCCCGCCTTTTCCCCGGGCCCAACCAGATCAACATGGCCGTATATATCGGCGCCGAGTTCCATGGCCTGGCCGGTGCCCTGGTGGCCCTGGCCGGCATGTTGCTGGTGCCCTTCACCCTGCTGATGGCGGTAGGCCTGGCCTATTTCCAGCTCCACGGCATCCCTGCGGTCGATCGGGTGCTTGCTGGGGTGGTAGCGGCGGCGGCGGGGATGGCTCTCTCGATGGGATTCAAGATTCTTGACCAGTACACCAAGGATTTGTTTGCCCTGGTTCTGGCGGCGGCAGTCTTTGTGGCCCTTACCTGGTTGCACCTGCGCTTGATTCCGGTGGTGCTGATCTCTGCTCCGTTGGCCATGGTCTGGTACTGGCCCCGGCGGCCTGCCCAGCCATGAGCGAGCTGCTTGCCGCTGCCGCCTGTACGCCAGCCCGGCTCTCCGACCTGGGCACCCTGCTCCAGGTGCTCGGGCAGTTTTTGTCCCTGTCGCTGTTTTCCCTGGGCGGCGGCAACACCCTGCTGGCGGAGTATCACCACCTGGCGGTTGATCAGTTCTGCTGGCTCAGCAATGCCCAGTTCGCCGATCTCTACGCCTTAGCTGAAGCGGCGCCGGGCCCCAGCTCGATGTTGGTGGGCTTGATTGGCCTGGGCGCGAGCTGGCCGGAAGGGCCTTTTTGGGCCCTGCTCAGTGCCTACGGCGCCGAGGTGGCCATCCTCTTGCCATCCACCTTGGTGATGGTGCTGGCCTGCCTCAGCTGGAAGCGGCTGGAGCATTCCCCTTGGCGCCGTGCCTTCGAGCAGGGCCTGGGGCCGATCACCTTGGGAATTCTGTTTGCGGTGGGCCTGAAGATTCTGCGCACGGCTGACACCAACGCAGCCGGCGTGCTGGTTTCGGTGCTGGTGTGTGTGCTGATGCTGCGCACCCGTATCTCGCCGCTGTGGTTCATGGCTATGGCAGGGCTACTAGGCGCACTGGGACTGATCAATCGCTGACCCGGGCAGGAGCGGTTTCGGGTGGTTTAGCGTCCCATCCGTCACCAAATGCCGCCACTAATGCCGCCACTTTTTCGGCCGCGGCGGCGGCGGCTGTGACCTTCGCCCCGCCCCTGATCACCCATGCCCCGCCGCGCTGCCCTGCCCTGGGAAGCTCAGATCCGCCAGCTGGTGAAAAGCAACCATGGCCGCGGGTGGACCCTGGGGCCGCACCGGGGCGGCCGCACTCAAATCACCCGCCGCTGGAGCGACGGCACCCGCAGCAGCGTCACGGTCAGCACCCCATGGGCGCCCAGTAGCGGGGCCGCCCTGCTGGCCCTTGTGGAGCGTCTGGCCGGGCTGATGACTGAGAGGCGGCTGGGGCTGGCGGAAGCCGCCCAGCTGGTGGATGTGGAAGGGGCTGGCCGATCAGCGGCAGCGATCCGCTCCGGTGCGGTGGAGTGGCCGGCGGTGGCGGAGCGGTATCGGCACCAGCGGGTGGAAGTGAGCGGCGAGCTGTCGGCCCGCACCTGGAAGAACCACCAGGGCCGGCATGTGAATGAAGCGCTGGCGGCGCTGGCCCACCGCCCAACTCCCCGGGATGGCCGCGCGGTGCTGGATGCGGTGCTGGCGGCCCACCCCACCGATCCCGGCAAGCAGGGGCGTCGGGAGCGGGTGGGCAATGTGGCCCGGTTCCTGGTGTTCGCGGTGGAGCGCTGTGGGGCGCCGAGCCGGTACCTGCCCCCGACCAACCTGGGTGAGCTGATCGGCAAGCGGTTGGATCGGGCCGAGCCGGCTACACCGCTGCTGGATGACCAGCTGGTGCGGCTGTATCGGGCGGTGCCGGATCCGAGCTGGCGGCTGGCGGTTGGCCTGACTGGGGTGTTCGGGTTGCGGCCCATTGAGCTGGGCTGCTGCCGGCCTGAGGGCCTGGGGCTGCGGGTGCAGGGTGTGAAGCGCAACGCAGCCGGCAAGAGCGCGGATCGGCTGGTGCACGCCCTGGAACCCGATGGGGCCGTGGGTCTGGGCCGCGAGCTGCTGGCGCTGCTGGCGGAGCGCGGCCCGGCGGGGCTGCCGGACTGGGGCAACACGCCGATCAGCACCAAGCTCGGCTGGTACCTGGCGGATCATGTGCCGGAGTGGGCGGCGCTGCGGGCCGAGGCGCTGGGCGCCCACCAGGGCCGCCTGAGCACCTACAGCTGCCGGCACGGGTACGCCTGGCGGGGGGGCCAGCTGTATGGGCTGAGCCCCCGGGTGCTGGCGGCGCTGATGGGGCACAACGTGGCCACGCACCTGAAGCACTACGGGGGTTGGAGCGGTGAGGCGGAGACGGCCGCGGCGGTGGTGGCGGCCCGGTCCAGGCTCCAGCAAGCCTCCGCACTTACGGGGTGATGCCACTAGGGACAAGGGCGCGGATGGTGCCGGACGCTGTGGGTGGTGGCAGGCGGGCTATTTGGGACTAGGTTGGACCCGTTACAGGATTCCACTGGCTGCGGTCACATAGAGGGCCGTTATCAGGATTCGACCTGGAGGGAACCCCGTTCTCTGAACGGCACTCGCTATCCCAGAGGGGCCCTGCTCAGGGCAGCTCAACCAGGCATACCTTCACCACCTCGAACCACCGGAGATGGGACCGGCAGGCGAGTAGGCACCCTTGGCCCTCGGGTCACTGGACCGGTAGGAATCAAGCGGCCTCCCCAAGGGGCCGTGCCCGAGGACAGAGGTACGACCCTCCCCTGCCCGGCTAGGCCGGGACCCGCAACTGCTGGAGGTGACCATCGGGGTGACGCTGGCGTGATGCCAGCGCGGGTTTTTCACAGAACCCGTCTGTCTGATGACACGAAGAACCCCCCACACCCCCGCGGTGGAGTGGATGCCTACGGGTCGCGCCGTTGCGATCTGTGGAATCAGCAGCAGCACGCTGCAGCGTTGGGTTGCTCAGGGCCTGTTGGAACACGGCCGCGAATACCTCAACGGCCTGACGCCCACTAGCCCGAGGCGCTGGAACCTGGCGGCCCTAGAGGCCCGGATCGAACAACTGCGCAAGCTGCCGGATCCCCTGCGCCCAGAGCTGGAGGCCCAGATCGACGCGGCCCCGCCGGCCGGAGGTGGATGTGGTGCCTGACCCTGAGCCCCAGCCCGAGCTGGATGTGTCCTGCGTACTTGTCACGAAGTCGAATGAGCTTCACACGGCCGCGGCGGCCCCCGGCGGCAAAGGCCACAGCCAGCAGCTGGAGCTGGTGGCCGCAGTATCGGCCGAGCCGGCCCCGGTGCCAATACCTGGAGAGCCCCCGGAGATCACCGCCGAGCCGACAGCGGCCGGGGTGGCAGCCGCCCGGGCTGAGCGGGCCGAGCGGACCCGCCTGTGTGCCAGGCATCGGGAGATCCTGGCCGCCAGCGCGATCACCGACGACCGGATCAGCCTCTGGGAAACGATTTCAGAGGCCCGGGATTTGCCCAGGGAGCTGCGCAGCTGGGGAGAGAAGGTGCTGCCGTGCATGGGCACCGTCTGGCGCACCGTGAGCGGGGCTCTGGTGCCGCAGATCCGGCTGGATACCCCGATCGTCCGGAAGGATGGCCGGCCGGTCCGCTATCTGTTCCCAAAGGGTGGCGGCGGCATCATCGGCACCGATGCGGCCTTTGAGCGGGACTGGGCCAACACCCACATCCCAGCACTGCTGGTAGAGGGCACCAAACAGTTCCAGGGCGCTGCGAGCACGATCAATTCGGAGGCGCCATTTGCGATTCCATTCGGCCTGCCCGGCTGCTGGAGCT
>NZ_JAGQCR010000025.1:0-22099 GCF_024346295.1 Cyanobium sp. BA20m-14 | reverse complement strand
GGTCATCGCCGTGGGGGCTGGGGCCGGCGCGGCGGCGGGGGTTGGGGGGGAAGCTGGCGAGCTGGCTGGCGAATCAGCTGCAGCGGGGTCGGCAGGAGCCTCAGCGGCGGCGGCGGCCTGGCCAGCCGTGGGCCCAACCTGCTGCAGCGTGAAGCCGCTCTGCCGCACCAGCAGGCTCAACCGCTCCATCGCCCGGATGAAGCCAAGCAGGCTTGGATAGGCCCCCACGGCCTTGAGCTGCATCTGGGTTGCCTGCAGGCCCGCACCGGCCAGGGGATCGGGCGGCTCAGCCGGGGCTGCGGGGCTGGGCGGGGCGGCCTCCCCTGGGGCGCCCTTTGACTGGGCGGGCTGGAGCACATCGAGCTGCACGCCGTGGAGCTGGGCTTGCCGATCAACCTGGGTGAGGAAGGTGGCCAGATCCCCACTGCCCGCGATCAGGGCCAGCAGGCGGGCCTGTTGCAACTCGGCGCTTTGGGTCGCGGTGATTGTTTGATCCAGCTGCTGCCGCAGCAGCGGAATCCCGGCCGCCGTGGCCTGCTTCTGGGCCTGGCGCTGGTTGGCCTCGTTGAGTTTCTGCAGCTGGGGAATCACCCAGCCCCCCAGCAACGCCAGCGCCACCACCCCGCCCAGGGCCAGGGGCAGCAGCAGCAGCTGACGCGGCGATAGGCGGCTGCCGGCCAGGGCCGGTTCCTCACCAGCAGGGGCCTGCAGGTTGGTCATGGCAGCAGTCCCTCCCCTTGCAGCAACTGGAGCCGGCGCACCATGCCATCAGCGCCGAGCTGCCGGAGGATCAGCGCTTCCTGGCCTGCCGCCAGCGGCGGCCGCAACCTGGCGGTGACCAGGAAGCCCACCTGGTTTGATCCCATGGCCTGGGAACCCTCGCCGCGGATGCGCTCCGCCTGGCTCAACACCACCCCCTGGGGGTCGAGCAGGGGTGAGCGGGCCAACTGCAGCTGCAGTGCATTGATGCGCCCAAAGCTGAGCGGGTCCCGCGCTTCGCCCTTGATCTCCAGGCTATCGGTGAGGATTTTGACCTCCCGCAGCCGCACCCCTTGGGGCACCCGCAGCTGCAGATCCCGCATCAGCGCCGAGCCTGAACGGTTTGCAACCAGGGCATTGGCCAGGGTGCGATTGACACTGCCCAGCTTTTCCAGGGACCGCCTGCGGCCATTGAGAGCCTGCTCCAGCTCGGCCACCTTCGCCTCCACCAGGGCCTCCCGATCGAGCGAAGCGAGCACAGACTGGGCTCGCATGGTCAGCAGCACTCCCATCAGGGCCACCCCACCTACCAGCAGCATCGCCCAGCCGCAGCCACGGACCAGCTGGCTCCGTTGACTTGCCCGCAGTTCCTGGGGATCGGCCAGGCCGAGCTCCCGGCGCCGCTCCCGCAGCAGGTCCACCCCCGCAGCAAGATCCAACTGGGCGCTCATCGGGCCCCCTCCAGCAGCGCCAGACCCCGCAAGGCCAGGTTTCCATAGCCGCCAGAATCGAGCAGCTCCAGCGGCTGGGGGCAGCCGAGCTGCAGCCGCTCCAGCTGGCCGGCGGCCAGCCCTGCAGCCAGCAGCAGCTCAATGGAGCCCGTGGCCTGCATCCCCTGCTGCCAGCGCAGAAAGCGCAGGCAGGCCTCGAGTTGGCCTAGCCACTGCTCCAGCTCCCCGCTCAGCAGCCGCTCGTAGAGCGGCACCCCATCGCGCCACACCAGCAGGCGCAGGGCCTGCGGCTCGGGCAGCAACAGGCCCACCAGGGTCGTTGAATCCGCCGCCAGCAGCCGCTCCTGCAGGCCCACCATCCAGGCCACCTGGGCCGGCACGAGCCGACCCAGGCGCACCCCCGCAATGTTGAAAACCTCCAGCCAGTCCGCCAGCAGCTGGCGCTCGATGGCCACCACCAGGGCATCGACGTCACCGCCCTGGACGCGCATGACGTCGAGCCAGCCCCGCTCCAGCGCGAAGGGCAGGCCCAGATCGGGCTGGAGCTCTCGCAGCTGCCGCGCGGGCTCTAGGGGCCAGGCCGAGAGGGGCGAGGCATCCAGGGGCCACTGCAATGCCCGCCAATAACAGGCCGGCGCCGGCAAAACCACGCTCAAAAGGGCCTTGATCTCCCCGTAGCTCAGCAGCAGGTCGCCGATGAAATCGCCCAGGGCCTCCGTTTGGAGGGGCCTGCCCCCCCGGCAGGTGGCCGCCGGCAAGGGCACTATCCAAGGGGCGTCCAGGGGTTGGTTGGCCTTCGGCAGGCGTTGGGCCGTGAGCAAAAGGTCGCTGAGATCGAGCACCACCTTGGTGGGAAACAGCTCAGACCTCAGCGTCTGCCACTCCTCCTGCAAGCGTGCAACGACCAACGGGACTCCCGAACCACCGCCTGAAGGTTATCGAGAGTTCACCGCCAGGCCAGGCCGGAGCCCACAGCTGCGCCGATATGGGCCAGGCCATGGCGCTCGAGTTGGCAGGCCAGACCCGCCAGGATCTGGGGCACCAGGGCCGGCCCCGAATAGATCCAGCCGGTATAGACCTGCACCAGGGACGCCCCGGCGGCGATCCGCTCCCAGGCGCTTTCGGGCGAATCGATGCCGCCCACTCCGATCAGGGGCAGGGCAGGGCCGGCCGTGGCCCGCAGCCGCCGCAACACCTCCAGGGCCCGGGCCCGCAGGGGGGCACCGCTCAGCCCGCCGGCCTCCTGGGCCAGGGTGCGGCCGGTCTGGGCCAAGCGGCGCTGCTCCAGACCGAAGCGGTTGAGGCTTGTATTCACGGCAATCACCCCGGCCAATCCCTCCTCGTAGGCGATGCGGGCGATCGCATCTATGGCGTCATCCTCGAGATCGGGGGCGATCTTCACCAGCAGCGGCGGACAGGCCGGGAGCCGCCGCAGCCGCTCCACCAGGCGCCGCAGCAGGGTTTCCTCCTGGAGCTCCCGCAGGCCGGGCGTGTTGGGCGAGCTGACGTTGATGACGGCGTAGTCGGCCAGGGGCGCAAGCAGCTCCAGCGACGAGGCGTAGTCGTCTGGAGCCAGCTCCAGCGAGGTGAGCTTCGATTTGCCCAGGTTGATCCCCAGCACGGCGGGGCGCCGACCGGGCGGGGGCAATTGCTGGCGCTCCAGGGTGCGGCGCAGCACCTGGGCCCCATCGTTGTTGAAACCCATCCGGTTCAGGGCCGCCCGCTCCGCCGCCAGCCGAAACAGCCGGGGCCTGGGATTGCCCGGCTGGCCGTGCCAGGTCACCGTGCCCACCTCGGCAAAGCCGAAGCCGAAGAGGTGCCAGATGGCAGCCGCCACCCCATTTTTGTCAAAACCAGCGGCCAGGCCCACCGGATTGGCGAAGCGGCAGCCGAACAGGCTCTGCTCCAGCCTGGGATCGGGGTGCTGCAACTCCGCCGCCAGGCCGGCCAGGGCGCCGCTGACGATGGGCCAGGTTCGCCGCAAGGAGGCCTGGCCCAGGGCCGTGAGGGTGAGCTGGCTCAGTTGCTCGGCATCGGCGCCCTCATCGCGGCTGAGCAGGGGGCCCAGCAACCGTTGATAGAGAGCACCTGTATTGGTTGCCCCAGCTGGATTCGCCATCGCCCGCCGCCTACTCCCGATCCGCCAATCCTCCCGCGTTCCTCTGCAAACGCCAGCGCCCACCCCCCAGGGGCAGCACTTGCCAATCCCGCCACACCCAGGGGTCGCTGCGGCTTTCCAGCTGCTGCAAAGGCTGCTCCACCAGCTGGGCCAGTTCCACCAGATTGAGGCCGTAGCCCTGGTCGGCGAGGCGGTCGGCCAGTTCCAGCCGGCTGAGCAGCTGTTGCAGGCCAGGCGGCGGCACATCGGCTTCGATCCGGGCGCTGGCCACTACCTCCCCAGCCGCCATGGCCGGCATCTGGCCATGGGAGAAGGCCACGGCGATGGCATCGCAGCGGTCGTTGTCGGGATCACCGCTGTGGCCTTTGACATGCACCAGCTCCACCCCCGGCAGCCGGGCCTGATCCAGCTGTTCCCACAGGTCCCGGTTGAGCACCACGCCACCGGAGGCCGTGCGCCAGCCCTTGCGCTTCCAGCCCTGGATCCACTTGCTGTAGCCATCAATCAGATAGCGGCTGTCGGTGCGGATCGTCAGGCCGGAATCGTGGGGCAGCTCCCTGAGCGCCTCCAGCAGGGCCAGGGCAGCCGTCAACTCCATGCGGTTGTTGGTGGTGGCCCGCTCGGCCCCGCCCATTTCATGGACCGAGCCGTCCTCAAAGCGCAACAAGGCCCCCCAGCCCCCGGGGCCGGGATTGCCACTGCAGGCGCCGTCACAGGCTGCGGCCACCACTTTTACCGGCTCAGCAGCCACTGGACACCCCCTGAAAGTTCGCTAGAGAACGCTTCTGCCTGACCCCAGCCCCGCCATGGCCTCCCCCGCCCCAGGCCCAGCCAGTCGCCAACCCCTTCGAACCTACCTGGCCCTGGCCGCCCTGGGCCTGGCCGCAATCAGCCCTCTGGCCCAGGCGGCCAACGTGTTCACCAGCCAGCCGCTGGATGCCAGCCGCTTCGCCGTGCTGGCCAGGCCCGTGGGCAGCAACAGCTGGAACCTGCTGGTGCTGGAGCAGATCAGGCCCCAGCCCCTCTGCTGGGAGCAGCGTCCTGACGGGCTCACCGAGCCGGCCCTCAACCGCTTTAACTTCACCGGCATCTGCAACCGCTACCTCGACAGCAACGGCTACTCCCTGCGCATCGGCGATCAGGATCTGGCCGGCCGCTACCGGCTGCAGCTGCGCCAGAGCGGAGCGGAATTGCGGCTGGAGGCCAGCACCCCCAGCGATGCCACCGTGCTGGTGGTGGGCAGGGCCCAGGTGCCCCTGCGAGAGAAGGATGGCTTTGTGGCGCTGACACTCGAACCTGGCTGGGACCTGCAGCGACGCAGCTTCAAGGCCCAGACCCTTAACCACGTCTACTTCGCCAACCCCATCCCCCTGCCCCTGCTGCTGGCCAGTGCCAATGGCTCCCTGGCGACGACAGCCCAGCCACCGATGGCGCCCCCACCGCTGCCGCCTGAGCCCACAAGGGCTGAGCGCAGCAAGCTGCTCGCCCAGGGGCCGATCCGCCTGCCGGTGATCCCCTTCCGCGAGTGACAGTTGGCAGAGAGGCCTGCCCTACCTGGCCCCATCCCCATCCCACCGTTAAGTTTCTGGGGTGTGAGGAGTGGGAACGCTCTTCCGGGGTCGAAACGAGGCAAGACTCCCGGAATCGTTCCAACTCAAAGCCCTGCCTTCGGCGGGGCTTTTTTTTGTCTCGCTGGTTTTTAGGGCTCGCTCTAGAACCAGCGCACAAAAAAAACCGGCCCCCTTCGGGGCCGGCCGAGCTATCAGGGCTGGATCAGCTGGGGCTAGATCACTTGATGGTGACCTTGCCGCCAACTTCTTCAACGGCCTTTTTGATGGTTTCGGCGTCGCCTTTGGCGATGCCTTCCTTGATTGCGCAAGGGGCGCTTTCAACTAGGGCCTTGGCTTCGCCCAAGCCGAGGCCAGTGACCTCGCGGACGGCCTTGAGCACCTTGATCTTGGCGGCGGGGTCGAAGCTGTCGAGCATGACGTCGAATTCGGTCTGCTCTTCAACGGCTTCAGCAGCAGCTGCAGGAGCTGCTGCCATCACCACGCCAGCGGATGCGGCGGCAGACACGCCAAAGGCCTCTTCGATCTGCTTGACGAGCTCGGAAGCCTCAAGCAGCGAAAGGGTTTTCAGCGATTCGAGAATTTTGTCGGTAGTAGCAGACATGGTTGGGAATCAGCAACAGAAAGGGGAAGTCGCTTGAGCTCAGCTGCCGCTTTCGGCGTGCTGCTTGAGCGCCCGGGCAAGACCGGACGGAACCTCGTTGATACCCACGGCCAGCTTGGTGGCCACGGCATTGATCGCACCGGCGATCTGGGCCATGAGCACCTCCTTGGAGGGCAGATCCCCGATGGCCTTGATGTCGTTCTGGGAAAGGAGCTGACCTTCGAAAAGGCCGCCCTTCACATCCGACTTCTTCGTGTCCTTTTGGAAGGACTGCACGGCCTTCACCGCACCACCCACGTCGCCCTTGACGAGCACGAAGGCATTGGTGCCGGTGAGCAGGGAATCGAGATTCGACCAGGCGCTATCGCCATCAATGGCCCGGCGCATCAAGGTGTTTTTGGTCACCTTGCACACGCCGTTGCTGGCCTGCAGACGGGTCCGCAGATCAGACATCTCCTTGATGGTCAGGCCCTTGAAATCAAGAACCAGCGCCATTTCGGCCTCGCCGAGGAGCCCCTTGAGCTCTTCGACGATCTGTTGCTTGTTCTCCAGAGTGCGGCCCATAGGGAAGGAACGGATCGGGGGAACAAGCGGGGAACGCAGCCCGGGACGCTGAAGCCCTCCTTGAGGGGGGGATCAACTCGAGGCCGCTGCCTGCTCTGCCACCCGGTCGGACGAATCCTGCCTGGAGCCAAACCTGTCGCGATCACCTCGGCAGGACTTACGGGCGTGAACCCACCTGCTGTCTGGGGTAGGGCGCGTGCCCTTCTGGCCTAAGCCAGTCATCCACACTACACAGCGACCATTCCCTGACCATTCCCCAACCGATCCCCAACCCCATGCTCCCTCCTGCTCGCCGGATGGCGCTGCTGCTGCCCAGCCTCCTGCTGGCCCTGCTGCTGGCCCTGGGCCTGGCTCTGGCTGCGCCGGGGCGGGCCCAGCCGCTCTGGAACGTGGGCACCGATCCGAGCTACGCCCCCTTCGGCTTCACGGATGGGGACAGCGGCAAACTGCGCGGCTTCGACATCGAGCTGATCGAAGCCATCGCCAAACGCAGTGGTCACCGCCTCCAGCTCACCCCCCTGCCCTTCGATGGCCTGATCCCCGCCCTCCAGGTGCGCAACCTCGACCTGGCGATCAGCGCCATGACGATCACCGCGGAGCGGGCCGAGACGGTCGACTTCTCGCGGCCCTATTTCGCCGCCGGCCTGGGCATCGTGGTGCGGGAAGGCACCAGGGGCATCAGCACCCTCAAGGATCTCGAAGGTCGCACGATCGCCGTGCAGATCGGCTCCACCGGAGCCAAGGCCATGGCTGCCGTACCCGGCGCCAGGCTCAGCACCTTTGATTCAGGCCCCCTGGCCCTGCAGGAACTGCTGAACGGGAATGTGGAGGCCTACGTCAATGACCTGCCCGCCACCCTCTACGCGATTGAAACCGCTGAGCTCAAGGGGATTGAGATCGCCGGCAAGCCCCTCACCTCCGACTTCTACGGCATCGCCTTCCCCAAGGGTTCTCCGCTGAGCTCCCCGGTGAACCGGGCCCTGGGCCAGCTCCTGGCCGATGGGAGCTACGCCCGCATCTACCAGCGCTGGTTTGGCCAGGCTCCGCCTTCACTGCCGCAACGCGCCCCGGCCCTCGACAGCCGCAGCGGCAGTGCGGGGCTCAACTTGATGCAGTTGCTGCGCAATCTGCTGCGCGGCGCCGGGGTGACGCTGGCCCTTACCCTCTGCTCCTTCGGCGTGAGCCTGATCGGTGCCGCCCTGGTGGCGACCGGGCTGCTGAGACCAAATCCGCTGGTTCAGCGCTGCAGCCGGGTCTACGTCGACTTCTTTCGCGGCACCCCGATCCTGGTGCAGCTATTCGTGATCTATTTCGGCGTGCCGGCCCTGGCCCAGCAGCTGGGGCTCACCCTCCAGATGGACCGCTTCGCCGCCGCCGTACTGGCCCTGGGGCTAAACGGGGCGGCCTACCTGGCCGAGACCCTGCGGGGAGGCATCAGCTCGATTGAGCCCGGCCAATGGGAAGCGGCCCAAGCCCTCGGACTGCGGCCCATCCCCAGCTTGCAGATGGTGATCCTGCCCCAGGCCCTGCAGCGGGTGTTGCCCTCCCTGGCCAATGAGTTCATCACCCTGATCAAGGACACCAGCCTGGCGGCGGTTATCGGCTTCAACGAACTGTTCCGCCAGGGGCAGCTGGTGGTGGCCACCAGCTACCGGGCCTTTGAGGTGTATCTGGCGGTGGCCCTGGTGTACCTGGTGATGACCACCGCCGCATCGCTGCTGTTCAAGCAGCTGGAACGGAGACTCAGGCGTCCTGCTTGATGTCCTGCAGGGCCGAGAAGTCGACTTCCACCGAGGGGCCCATGGTGGAGGTCACATAAAGGCTCCTCCAGTAGCGGCCCTTGGCGCCGCTGGGCTTGTTGCGGTCGATGGTCTCCTGCAGGGCCTTGAGGTTTTCGAGCAGCTTGGCCGAATCGAAGCTGGCCTTGCCGAAGCGCACGTGCACGATGCCGGCCCGGTCGGCCCGAAACTCCAGCTTGCCGGCCTTGAACTCGTTGATGGCGCCGGCCAGGTCGGTGGTGACGGTGCCGGCCTTGGGGTTTGGCATCAGGCCCCGGGGGCCGAGCACCCGGCCCAGCTTGGCCACCTTCGGCATCATGTCTGGGGTGGCAATCAGCAGGTCGAAGTCCATTGCGCCCTTGGCGATCTGGTCGACCAGGTCGTCGTCGCCGGCCAGGTCGGCGCCGGCGGCCTTGGCGGCAGCCACTGCCTCACCGCGAGCGATCACGGCGATGCGGATGGTCTGGCCGGTGCCGTGGGGCAGGGCCACGGTGGTCCGCAGCTGCTGGTCTGTGTATTTGGGATCAATGCCGAGGCGCACATGGGCCTCGACGGTTTCATCAAACTTGGCGGTGGCGGTGGTCTTGACCAGCTCAATCGCCTCGAGAGGGGCGTAGCTGCGGTCTTCGACCGTGGCTCTGAGGGCAGCGAAGCGCTTGGAAATTTTCGGCATGGTGAGGATGGGGTACGGGCGATTCAGGGCTTGGCCGTTGAACAGATGGACTGGTCAGGGTTGCCTGGATCTCCCCCGGATAGGTAGGGATTAGTCGGGATTAGTCGTTTACGGCGACGCCCATGTTGCGGGCGGTGCCTTCGATGATGCGCATGGCCGACTCCACACTGGTGCAGTTGAGGTCGGGCAGCTTGGTCTTGGCGATCTCCTCGAGCTGGGCACGGGAAATGGCACCCACCGCCCCCTTGGCGGAGGTGGCGGCACCCTTTTCAATGCCGGCAGCCTTGGTGATCAGCACGGAAGCTGGCGGGGTCTTGGTGATGAAGGTGAAGCTGCGGTCTTCAAAGACCGAGATCTCCACCGGAATCACATAGCCGGCCTTCTCCTGGGTGCGGGCGTTGTACTCCTTGCAGAACGCCATGATGTTGACGCCGTGCTGGCCGAGGGCAGGGCCCACCGGCGGCGCGGGGTTGGCTTTGCCGGCCTGGAGGGCCAGCTTGATCACGGCTACGATTTTCTTGGCCATCGTCTGAGGCTACGGGGCGGATCTGCGGATGACCCCCAGGTAGTGGAGGTGTGGGGTGAGGGCCGTCCTCCGCAGGGAGACGGCCGCTGGGCGGGGCTGGGGCCTAGCTCTGTTTGCTGATCTGGGAAAACTCCAGTTCCACCGGGGTCTCCCGGCCGAAGATCGAGAGCAGGGCCTTGAGCTTGTTGCGCTCACCCGACACCTCGATCACCTCGCCCTGGAAGTCTTTGAACGGACCTGCCGTGACCAGAATCTGGTCGCCCTCGGTGAGATCCACCTTGACGACGGCCTTCTTCTCGGCCGCCCGCTTGAAGATCCGGTCGACCTCGTTGCGGCTTAGGGGCCGGGGCTTGATGTGGCCCCGGGCCTTGGCGGTGGCACGGCGCTCTTCGGCCCCCACGAAATTGATCACATTGGGGGTGCTGCGCACCGCCATCATCGTGTCCTCATCGAGCACCATCCGCACCAGCACATAGCCCGGGAATACCTTCTCCTCGGTGCTCTGGCGGGTGCCATCTTTTTTGAGCTTCACCCCAGGGGTCTGGGGGATCTCGATCTCGAGGATGCGGTTGTCGACCCCCAGGGTGACGGCCCGCTGCTCGAGCGTGGCCTTCACCTTCTTCTCGCAGCTGGAGGCCACCTGCACCGCATACCAGCGAGCCACCTGGAGCTTCTCACCGCCAGCGGCCGGCGCTTCTTGAAGATCGAGGGGGCTCACCACCTCGCTAAAGGGCTCGCTCAAGGGCTCGGAGAAGTGCTCGGTCAGGGGCTCGGACACGGGGTTCACGGCAAGAACGGAATCGACGGACGGGACAGCAAGCAACAAGGGTTCAACCAAACACCTGACTGGACGCCCAGCCGTAAAAACGATCCAGCGCAGCGATCGCCGCAGCCGAGATGCTCACCATCAAGATGACGGCCACCGATTCGCTGAACAGCTGCTGGCGGCTGGGCCAGACAACCTTGCGCAACTCCGCCAGGGTTGCGGCGACAAAGCCCCCAGGAACGGCCGATGACTCGGCAGCCGGGGTGGCCTGTTCAGGGCTTGGGGAATCGGGTTGGGGGGAGTCGGAATCCACTGGCGCTTGCGCACGGTGGCGTCCGCGCGGATCGGCAAACGAACACCCTACCCGAGGGGCTCAAAGCTAAGGGGGTTGCCGGCCACCACACGCACGCCCTGGGCACCGCTGAAGCGTTCCGCCAGCAGCTCGGTGGCCAGAGGGTTCTCCAGCTGGCGGCGCAGCACCCGCCGCAGGGGCCTGGCCCCATATTCGGGCTCATAGCCCTGCTCGGCCAGGGCCTGCACCACCGGCTCGGGCACCTCCAGCTGGAGGTGCTGCTCCGCCAGCAGCCGGGCCAGCTCGGCCAGCTGCAAGCGGACGATGCGCTGCAGATCGGCCGGGGCCAGGGGCCTGAAGCGGATCACCTCGTCGATGCGGTTGAGAAATTCCGGTCGAAACTGGGCCGCCAGGGCCTGCTCAACGGCCTGCTCCAGGGCCTGCTCTCGCTCGGCCGGGTCACCGCCGGCCCTGGCGTTCTCCAGGATGGCGCGGCTGGCCAGGTTGCTCGTCATGATCACCACCGTGTGGCGGAAATCGACCGTGCGGCCCTGGGAATCGGTGAGGCGGCCGTCATCGAGCACCTGCAGCAGCAGGTTGAACACCTCGGGGTGAGCCTTCTCCACCTCATCTAGCAGCAGCACCGCGTAGGGCCTGCGCCGCACCGCCTCGGTCAGCTGGCCTCCCTCCTCATAGCCCACGTAGCCGGGCGGCGCCCCCACCAACCGGGCCACGGCGTTTCGCTCCATGAATTCACTCATGTCGAGCCGCACCAGGGCTTCGTCCTCATCGAAGAGGGCCGCCGCCAGAGCCTTGGCCAACTCGGTCTTGCCGACGCCGGTGGGACCCAAAAACAGGAAGGAGCCCACCGGCCTGGTGGGGGACTGCATGCCGGCCCGGGCCCGGCGAATCGCCGCGGCCACGGCCGCCACCGCCGTCGGCTGGCCAATCACCCGCTCGCCGAGCCTGGCCTCGAGCTCGAGCAACTTCTGACGCTCGCCGGCCAGCAACCGCTGCACCGGAATACCGGTCCAACGGGCCACCACATCGGCAATGTCGCCCTCCTCCACCTGCTCCCGCAGGATTGGTTCGGCCTGGAGCTCGGCCTCGAGGGTTTCGCGGCGCTGCTGCAGCCCATAGAGCTGGTCGTGCTGCAGCCGGGCTGCCTCCTCGTAGTCGCCCTGGCGCTCGGCTTCGGCGATCGCCGTGCGCAGGTCTTCATCCTGCTGCAGCAGTTGCCGCAGTTCCGCCAGCCGCTCCCGCTCGGCCTGCCAGCGCTGCTGCACCTGCTGGAGGGCCTCGGTGGCCCGGCGCCGCTGCTCCTGCCACTGCACCCTTTCCTGCTGGGGTGACGCCTCAGCCGAGAGCAGGGCCAGCTCCACCCGGCGCAGCTCCGCTTCCGCCGCCTCGACGAGCTGGGGCTTGGAGGTGACCTCCATGCGCAGCTGGGCGGCCGCCTCATCCACCAGATCGATCGCCGAATCGGGCAGGGCCCGGTCGGTGATGTAGCGATCGGCCAGCCGGGCCGCCGCCACCAGGGCCTGGTCGGTGATCGCCACACCGTGGTGCAGCTCATAGCGCTCCTTCAGGCCCCGCAGGATCTCCACGCTGGTGTCTGGCCCGGGCTCCTTGATCAGCACCTGCTGGAAGCGCCGCTCCAGGCCTGGATCCTTCTCGATGCTGCGGCGGTAGTCCTCCGGGGTGGTGGCACCGATGCAGCGCAGGTACCCCTGGGCCAGGGCGGGCTTGAGCACGCTGGCGGCATCGGCGGTGGAGCGGTCGCTGCTCACCACGGTGTGCAGCTCATCAATGAAGAGCACCACGCCGGCCGCACCGGCCACCGCATCGGCGTCGCGCACCTCCTTGAGCACGGCGCGCAGGCGCTCCTCAAACTGGCCGCGAAACTTGGCGCCGGCGATCAGGGCGCCCAGATCCAGCGCCACCAGCCGCAGGCCCAGAAGTGAATCGGGCACCTCGCCGGCCACGATCCGCTGGGCCAGCAATTCGGCCACGGCGGTCTTGCCGACGCCGGGCTCACCGATCAACACTGGATTGTTCTTGCTGCGGCGGGAGAGCACCTGGATCAGGCGACGCATCTCCAGGTCGCGGCCGATCACCGGATCGAGCTCGCCGGCGCGGGCGGCGGCGGTGAGGTCGCGGCCGTAGCGCTCAAGGGCGCATGCCTCGGCTGGCTCGGAGGAGCCTGGGGGCTCGGGTTCCAGGCGCAGCTCGGGGGCTGGGGCAGCAGGGCCAGCAGTGGTGGCAGGTGGGGCGGCAGGAGGAGCCGCTGGAGGAGCAGCTGAAGGAGCAGTTGGGGGGGTGGGGAGCGGGGCCCTGTCGATCCAGTCGTCCGGGCAGAACTGGCGCCGCAACAGGTCTTCACTGAGGCCCTCCGGCACCAGCAGGGAGGCTCCGATCCTGGGATCCCCCACTAGGGCCACCAACAGCTGGGGCACATCCAGCAAGGGGGCTCCCCAGGCGACCCTGCAGCGCTCGGCAGCCTCCAGCAGATCTTCCAGGGCATCGCCGATGTACAGCTCCGGCCCGTTGGCGCTGGGCTGGTCGGCACAGAAGCTCTCCAGCCGATCCAGCAGCCGGTCGGGATCGAGGGGCAGGGGATCCAGCCAGCGGTCAAAGCGCCGCTCCGACAGCAAGGTCTGCAGCAGGTGCTCCACGTCCATGGCGCCATGGCGCCAGCGGCGAGCAGTGTCCTGGGCAGCCAGGAGCAGCTCCCAGCCGTCATCGCTGAAGCGATCGGGGTCGCTGGTGAGGCTTGGGGACATGGGCTTGGGGATCAGCCTGGGGCAGAGATCTGGATCAGCTCCACCTTGTAGCCATCAGGATCCTCCACGAAGGCGATCACCGTGTTGCCATGCTTCATGGGCCCGGGTTCGCGCACCACCTTGCCCCCCTTGGCCGCGATCGCCGCACAGGTGGTGTAGATGTCATCCACCCCCAGGGCGATGTGGCCGTATGCGCTGCCTAGCTCGTAGTGACTGGTATCCCAGTTGTGGGTGAGCTCCAGCACGGTGGTGTCGCTCTCGTCGCCGTAGCCCACGAAGGCCAGGGTGAACCGGCCCGAGGGGTAGTCCTTACGGCGCAGCAGGTCCATGCCCAGCACCTCCGTATAAAAGAGAAGGGAGCGATCCAGATCCCCCACCCGGAGCATGGTGTGCAGCATTCGCATCGATCCACCCGATTGGCTGCCAGCTATCAATCATAGGATCGCCCCAAAGACAACAGCCGACGACCCACGTGATCGACTCCCTCGACCTAGTGATCGACACCGTGGTGGCCCGGGAGGTGCTCGATTCCCGCGGCACCCCCACCGTGGAGGCGGAGGTGATGCTGGAGGGCGGCGCCAGTGGCCGGGCGATCGTGCCCAGCGGCGCCAGCACCGGCGCCCATGAGGCCCACGAACTGCGCGACGGCGGCAACCGCTACTTCGGCAAGGGGGTGACCCGGGCCGTCAGCAACATCGAGGAGAGGATCGCGCCGGCCCTCTGCGGCCTCAGCGCCCTCGACCAGAGTGCCGTCGACGCCGCCATGGCCGAACTGGACGGCAGCGACAACAAATCCAGCCTCGGCGCCAATGCCGTGCTGGCCGTGAGCCTGGCCACCGCCCGGGCAGCCGCCAACGGCGTCGGCCTGCCCCTCTACCGCTACCTGGGAGGCCCGCTGGCCAACCTGCTGCCGGTGCCGTTGATGAACGTGATCAACGGCGGCGCCCACGCCTCCAACAACATGGACTTCCAGGAGTTCATGCTGGTGCCCCACGGCGCGGCCAGCTTCAGCGAAGCCCTGCGCATGGGCGCCGAGGTGTTCCACACGCTCAAGGGATTGCTGAGCAGCCAGGGCCTCTCCACCGCAGTTGGCGATGAGGGCGGCTTCGCCCCAAACCTGGCCAGCAACGATGCGGCAGGCGAGCTGCTGATCCAGGCGATCGAGAAGGCCGGCTATCGCCCCGGCGACCAGATCTCCCTGGCCCTGGATGTGGCCAGCACTGAGTTTTTCAAGGACGGCCGCTACAACTTCGGCGGCGGCAGCTACAGCAGCGCCGAGATGGTGGACCAGCTGGCCCTGCTGGCCAGCCGCTTCCCGATCGTGTCAATCGAGGATGGCATCGCCGAAGACGACTGGGAGGGCTGGGCCCTGCTGACCGAGCGGCTGGGCAAGACGGTGCAGCTGGTGGGCGACGACCTGTTTGTGACCAATACCACCCGGCTGCAGCGGGGCATCGACCTGGGCGTGGCCAACTCGATTCTGATCAAGGTGAATCAGATCGGCTCACTCACCGAAACCCTGCAGGCGATCGATCTGGCTGGCCGGGCCGGCTACACCAGCGTGATCAGCCACCGCTCCGGCGAAACGGAAGACACCACCATCGCCGACCTGGCCGTGGCCACCCGCGCCGGCCAGATCAAAACCGGCTCCCTCAGCCGCTCCGATCGGGTGGCCAAGTACAACCAGCTGCTGCGCATCGAAGATGAGCTCGGCAGCCAGGCGGTGTATGCCGGCGCCGAAGACCGGGGCCCCCGCGGCAAAGCCTGAGGTCAGCTGATCCTTTGCTCAGCAGCCTCTTCGCTCAGCGAGAAGCCGGCAGCTGATCTAGCCGGCCATCGCGCTTGAGCCGGCCCTGCAATTTCAACCAGCTCAGAGCCACGGGCAGGGCGCCCACCAGGGGAATGGCGGTGAGGACGGGGCGGCTGCTGGCCGCCAGCAGGGCCGCTGCCACGGCCAGGCCCGCTAGGAGCATGGACTGGCCGGCAACCTGCTGGGCCAGGGCGAGGCGACGCAACAGGCGATCGGTTTCGCCGGCCCGGATCTGCACCTGCAGGTCGCCCTGCTCAATGCGAGCCAGGCTGTCGTCCAGGCGTTTGGGAATACCGAGGGCGCGGCTGCCCACCTCGGCCGCCTGGCGCGAGATTTCGTTGAACAGCTCGTTGCCGAACCGATCGCCGCCGCCGCTGCCCAAACCGCTTGAAGTCATCAGAGGAAGCAGGTAGGGGCGGGCAATCGCCACCAAGCTAAAGCTGGCATCGAGGCTGCGGCCGACCCCCTCAAAGGTGGTGAGGGCCCGCATCACGAAAATCAGCTCAGGGGGCAGGCGAAAGGGCTGGCCGTAGACCAGGTCATAGAGATCGCCCGACAGCCGCTCCAACACATTGGCGGAGAAGGGCGGCGTGAGGGCCTCCTCCAACATCACACGCACCAGGCGCCTCACCGGCCCAGGGTCAATGCCGGGGGCAATCAGGCCCGCCTGCTGCAGCTCATCCACCAGACCGGCGGCATCCCTGCCGGCTGCGGCGCGCACCATGCTGCCGAGCCGGGCCTGCAGGCGACTCGAGAGCTGGCCCATCATGCCGAAGTCGTAGTAGATGAGCGCCCCATCGGCCGCCACGGCCAGGTTGCCCGGATGGGGGTCGGCGTGAAAAAAGCCGAACCGCACCAACTGCTGCAGGTAGCTGGCGGCGCCTTTCTCTGCCACCGCGGCAGGCTCGATGCCCGCCGCTAGCAGGGCCGCCCGATCTGTGATCTTGATGCCGGGCAGGTAGTCGAGACACAGCACCCGCCGGCTGCTCAGCTCCCAAATCACCGCTGGCACCCGGATGCCGGGATCGCTGAGAAACTGCTGGCGGAAACGGGCCGCATGTTCGGCTTCGAGGCGGAAATCCAGCTCCCGCAGCAACACCCGCCGGCACTCCTGGGCGATGCCGATCCAGTCGCGGCCCTGGCCCCAGCGGGGATGGCGCTGAACGGCGGCGGCCACCTGCTGGAGCACCTGCAGATCGAGGCGGAAGGTGCGCTCCAGGCCTGGACGCTGCACCTTCAGCACCACCTGACGGCCACTCCGCAGGCTGGCCCGGTGCACCTGGGCCAGGCTGGCGGAACCGAGGGGTTCAGCCTCAAGGTCGATTATCTCAGCGCAGCGCCCGCCCAGTTCCTGCTCGAGCAGGTCCTGAACCACGGTGAAGGGGAAGGCAGGAACCTGGTCCTGCAGGGTGGCCAGCTGCTCCACCAGCTCGGCGGGCAACACGTCAGGGCGGGCCGAGAGCAATTGGCCGAGCTTGATGAAGGCCGAACCCAGGGCCAGAAATTCGTCGGTGAGCCAGCGAGCCCGCCGCACCTGGCGACGCCGCTGACGCTCTTCGCTGACACCGCCCAGGTAGGTCCAACTCTGAGCGTCCCACCAGAGCCCCAGCACCAGGGCCAGGGCCAGCCACCAGATGCGCAGGGGCCGCAGCAGGATCACGAAGTGCTGTCCAGGCGACTGGCCATGGCCGCAACCCTGGCGCGCAGGTCATCAATCTGATCCTGGGGATCCGGAACCCCTTCAGGGGAAGGGGGCTGATCGCCAGCACCAGCACCGGCTCCAGCACCAGACTCGCCCCGCTCGATCCGCGATGCCTCGGCCTCCACCTCATCCCAGAACAGCTGCAGTTCCTGCCGGATCCGCTCGGGGGCGTCCTGGGCCAGCAGGGCCAAGTTGGCAGCCCCATCCACCAGGCCACTGCCAAGACGGGCGCCAAGACGGTGGACGGCAGCCTGAAGCAGGAGTTGCGGCGCGCTCATGGCAGTCCGGCGTCTGGAGTTGACTTTGGCAGGTCGGGGCTCGGCAAGCGCGGCGGCGGCGGCGCGGCGGCAGGAGAGGGGGCGGGCGAGGAGGAAGCCCGAGGGGAATCGGCAGACCTGGTCTCGAGCGGCAGGGTTGGATCGCCCTGAATCCCTAGGGAACCGGAATCTGAGCCAGCTGGATCGGGGCCAACGGGATCTGGGGATGCTGAATCTGTGAGCTGGTCGGCGCCGGGCTGGGAATCGGGCTCGAGGGGCTCGAGATTGCCGCGCACCTCCCGCTCTTCGGTGCCGAACTGCAGGCGCAGGCTCTCCAGCGACTGGCCGGGGAAGGGCCGCACCTCAAAGCCCTGCCCCAGCCTCACCAGAGCAGGTAGCTGCAGGGCAAGCAGGCGATTGGCCACGCCGTAGCCCAAGCCAAAGCAAACGCCCACCAGCAAAGGCAGCTGCCAGCGGGGCTGGGTACCGGACTTGGTACCGGGCTTGGGACGGGGCTGGGGACGGGGCTGGGGGCGGGACGAAACCTGGGCCATGCAGCCATTCTGACGCGGCTCCTGATCAGGTTGTGTAATCGGCGTTAATGCGGATGTACTGATCGGAGAGGTCGCAGCCCCAGGCCAGCCCCGCCCCCGGGCCCCTGCCGACCACCAGGCGGATTATTACCGTGTCGCTCTGCAGATAGGTGCTGGCGGCGGCGCGATCGAAGGGCAGGGGCTGGCCGGCCGCCATCAGCTGGTGCCCGCCCAGCCAGAGCGCCAGCCCAGCGGGGTTGAAGGGCACACCGGCCCGGCCAGCGGCGGCGGCGATGCGGCCCCAGTTGGGGTCGCGGCCGTGCACGGCGCACTTCACCAGCGACGAGCCGCAGATGGTGCGGGCGATGGTGCGGGCGCCGGCGTCATCGGCCGCACCCTCCACCCGCACCTCGAGCAGGCAGGTGGCGCCCTCACCGTCGCGGGCGATCGCCTTGGCCAGGTGTTGCGACACCGCCGTCAGGCCGGCCTCCAGGGCATCAAAGAGCTCGGGGCTCAAGGGCTCACCGGCTGCAAAGGCCAGGAACGTGTCGTTGGTGCTGGTGTCGCCGTCCACCGTGATCGCATTGAAGGAGCAATCCACCGCCCGGCGCACCATGGCGCTCCACGCCTCGGCCGGCACGCCGGCATCACAGCTGAGGTAACCCAGCATCGTGGCCATATCGGGGTGAATCATCCCCGAGCCCTTGGCCATGCCGCCGATGCGCACGGTGCGGCCGTCCAGATTGGCCTCCAGGGCTATTTGCTTGTCGACCAGGTCGGTGGTGAGGATTGCCTGGGCCGCCGCGCCCCCACCCTCGGGGCTGAGGGCCGCCACCAGGGGGTCGAGGCCGGCCAGGAGCGTATCGATCGGGATCGGCACACCGATAACGCCAGTGGAGCAGATCAGCACCTGCTCGGCCGCCAGGCCCAGGCGCTGGGCCAGGGCTGCGGTAGCCCCCAGGCTGTCGGCCAAACCCCGCTCACCGGTGCAGGCGTTGGCCTGACCGGAGTTGGTCAACACGGCCCGGGCATGGCCGCCTGAGGCCCGCAATCGCTCGGCGCAGAGATCGACGCAGGCCGCCCGCAGCAGTGAGGTAGTGAAACTGCCGGCGCAGACCGCACCCTCGGGGGCCACTAGCAAGGAGAGGTCGGGCTTGCCGGAGGCCTTGAGGCCAGCCGTAACGGCGGCGGCCCTAAAACCACTGGGGGCGGTGATGCCGCCGGGGATGGGATGCCAGGGGTGGGTCAACGCGCCGGGGCCACTGGGGCCATCCTGAACCGGCGGCGGCAGGCCGAATAGGCAAAAAGCTAATCGGCTCAACTATTCGGCTTGACTAATCAACTTCGAAAACCCTATTCCAGTCTTCCTTCATGTCGACCACACACCAGCCCCGACTGGGGGCCGCTGCGAGGGCTTCTACGAGCTTTCCAGTGCTGGTCGATTTGGCGGCATAGGCATATTCGCGCTCGGGATCGGTGTGGTGAACGAGCAGGCCGAAACTGGGGCGGGGGTTATTGATTGTGGTGTACTGCAACATCTCATGGTCTCCGTCACTGTTCCCGCAACAGAGCGTCGGACGGCGGCCAATGAACTGATGGATGCCCACCGGCTTGCCCCCCTTGTCATTGACGAACAAATAGTCCAAGGTTTTGGTGAGCACCGGGCCCGCTGCGCCCAGCTCAAAGGTAGTGCGGGCAGTCGAGCCAACCACCTGCTCCGGCGGGATGCCATAAACCCGCTCCACCCAAACGCGCATGAAGTCAACACCACCTCCAGAAACAATGAAGTTTTTGAAGTTATTGGCCTGCAGATAGCGCAGGAGTTCCTGCATGGGCAAATAGGTAAGTGCGTCGTAGGGCCTGTCAAAGCGCGGGTGCCTGGCCGACACCAACCATGCCTCAACAGTCCTACGAAAAGCATCAACAGACATGCCGGCATGGGTGAGCGCCAGGATCTGCAACAGGCCTTCGTAGCGGGGCCCCTCCAGCAGCTTGGCAAGGTCGCCAGCCAGGGCGGCCTGCACCATTGGATCCGCCGCAAGGTGCGGCTCCCTGGGAATGCGCGAACTGAGTTCGTCTATGGCAAATGCTGCCTGAAAGGGGAGCGGATGCTCCGGCCAGAGGGTGCCGTCATTGTCGAAAACAGCGATGCGTTCAGGCGACGGCAGGAAGTCTGGCGATTCTGCATTTGTGATCCGGGCGATGTAAGCGAGGATCGCCTCCTTGGCCGGGCCCTCGTTCCAGGAGGGGAGGGGATCGCCAGTAGTGAGAGGCATCAAAGGGCCTAAGGGGAACACCATCCTGAAGAATGGCCGGCAGGGTTGGCGACTTCCGGCTTGAACCAGCTACGCGCCCCAGGCCAGCAGCGACGCATCGGCCTCACCGGCGGTATTGCCACGGGCAAGAGCAGCGTGGGCAGGCTGCTGGCAGAGCGGGGCCTGCCCGTTCTCGATGCCGATGTCCTGGCCCGCCAGGCCCTGGCACCGGGCAGCGTGGCCACAGCAGCCGTGCTGGATCGCTACGGGAAGGTAGTGCGCTGGCCCAGTGCGGGGGCAGGGATCGATCGGGCCGCCCTGGGGCGAATCGTTTTCGCCGATGGCAAGGAGCGCCAGTGGCTGGAGCAGCTGGTGCACCCAATCGTGCGGGCCGGCCTTGAAGCGGCTCTGGCGGAGTTAGGCAGCGCACCGGCAGTGGTGCTGATGGTGCCGCTGCTGTTTGAAGCGGGCCTGGAAGGGCTGTGCAGCGAGATCTGGCTGGTGGACTGCGACGAAAGCCAGCAGCTGCAACGGCTGGGCCAGCGCGATGGCCTGGACGAAAGCGAAGCCCGGGCCCACATCGAGGCCCAGTGGCCCCTGGCAAGCAAGCGGGGCCTCGCCGACGTGGTGATTGACAATCGGGGCAAACCGGCGGATCTGCCCTTGCAGGTGGAGAAGGCGCAAGCCTGGATCAGGCAGCTTTGATCAGGCAGCTTTGATCCAACTCATCAGGGCTGGGTAATCCAGAATGAACCTGATGGCCAGCGATATGAGCATGACCGCAAGACTTGCAAAAACAAGCCGCAAGCTGCTATTTGAACGGTTCAGAAGCCTGAGATCATCACCCTGGGTTTGGACAATTTGACGAAAGTTTCCGGCAGCCTGACGGAGCTGATAGGCCGCAAAGAAAGCAGCCAAGGTCAAAAAAGCGTCGTCGAGAGTTTTTATCATGAGCGCCACTTTGCCGCTCGCGATCACATTAAAAAGGAATGATGCATTGGCGATAGCGAAAACAACGAGCGCCAAAGCCGAAATAACACAGTATTTGGCAAGCGAATTAAAATGCCGATTTTCGGAAGCACCAAACTCGAACTGATTCTCAGCCAAAAGATTGCACAAAAAGTCCGGGTCCAATTCTGCCCTGCTTTGGCCATAAACTTTGGCCGCAAATGCAAAAGTAACATTACTTAAAATGCGCTTAGCCTAAAGGGCACTTAGTTAGCCGCATAGCAACAGCAAAATGCCGCCGAAGGCCATTGCTGAAAATCTGAAACCGCGCCCATGCTGGGATTTCAGATTCTGGAAGATTGCGCTTAGACGCTCAACCGGAACGGGGCTACAACGAATATCGCCCCCGTCCCGCGAGCGAAGTGGTCAGGATCTGAACACAACTTGGGGCCAATATTAATCCAATTAGGTCAATATTAGCTGGCTACCTACGGATGCGGCGCAGGCTTGCAACTTGCAAAACGTTGGCAAGCGCCTGAGGCTGCTCAACAGCGCAATCCACTACTTGCTGATCATGAATCCAACCGAACCGACACCTAGACGCAGCCGCCTGCAGAAAAAGATCGAACTGACGCTGGAAATGGGGCTCTGGCGCTTTCGGCTGATTGCGATCGTACCAGTGGTGATGAGCCTGGCGAGTACCCTGCTGACTTTTGCGATTGGCACGCGGGATATTTTTAAATCAATCAAATTCTTCTTTTTTGCCCCTGATACCGCGAAAGTCGCCAACACAGCCCTTGCAAGTGTGGTATCCGGGATCGACTTCTACCTAATCGGCGTCGCGTTCCTGATCTTTGGCTACGGCCTTTATGAGCTATTGATTTCCGAGATCGATGTCTACCGCGCCGGCTCTGACACAGATAACAGCGGTGGCCTCCTCGATATTCGCAGCCTCGATCACCTCAAGGAAAAGCTAGTAAAAGTGCTGGTAGTTGCATTAATAGTTTCAGCGTTTAAGTCGATGATCACGATCCCACTGACAGACGTCAAGAGCATGATTTACTTCTGCCTTTGCGTTTTAATCCTGGCTTTAAGTGGCTTTCTGATGACCTACAAACCAGCCAGCAAGTCGTAGATTTGAAAACGATGTTCCCGTTGTGGCCAGGTAGCTAGGGGTGGCTGTATCGGTCACTCCATCGGTGCGAACGGATGATCAAGCTGATGGTGGTGTCGCTGAAGAGGCGCATGTTGCGCGTGGCAAGTTGGGCCTCATGCGCCAGGGCGATGCCGGCGATCAGGGTGTCGCGCAGATCCACGGGCCGGCCCTGCCTCTTGCGCTGCGCCGCCGGGATGGCTTCCACCCCGCGCCACTCGCTGATCGGTTCTTCCAGCCCGGCATCGGCGAAGAGGGCTGCCATACGAGTGCCGAGTCCGGCGGTGTCAGCACTGGACTGCTCTACGCTCGTTACAGCTTGGGCCAGGATCAGCCGA
>NZ_JAGQCR010000024.1:0-22205 GCF_024346295.1 Cyanobium sp. BA20m-14 | reverse complement strand
ACGCAGGGATGCTTCGTTTTGCATGACGCCCAGAAAGGCCTTCAGCTGGTCGAAGGACATGGTTCGCGCTCCGGAGTCGCCGCTGGCTCCATTCTGGGGTGAGTTTCCGCTTAGCTACCGGCATGACATCCTTCAGCGCCACCCCCGAGGCGAGGCGGCTCGAGGCCCTGCAGGAGGAGTTCGAACGAGATGCCAGCTGCAATCAGGTGTTCCTGGTGCTCACCGTGGGGGCCACGCTGATTGCAACCCTGGGCCTGCTGGCCAACAGCCCCGGTGTGGTGATCGGCGCCATGGTGGTGGCCCCTTGGATCATGCCCCTCCAGGCGATGGCCTTCGAGATCGCCCAGGGTCGCCTGGCCATGGTTGGTCGGGCCCTGCGGAGCCTGCTGGTGGGGGTGGCGATCTGCGTGCTGCTGGCGATGGCGGTGGGCTATCTGGTGGCATTTCCCAGCTTCGGCAGCGAGGTGATGAACCGCACCAGTCCCAACCTGCTGGATCTGGGCATCGCCCTGGTGGCCGGGGCGGTCGCCATGTTTGCCAAGCTGAGGAAAGACGCCCTCTCGGCCCTAGCCGGGCTGGCGATCGCCGTCGCCCTGGTGCCGCCGATCTGCGTGGTGGGCATCCTGCTCGCCTCCGCCTACTGGGGCCAGGCCTATGGGGCCCTGCTGCTCTTCACCACCAACCTGCTCGGAATCCTGGTGGGTGCGATGGCAACCCTGGCGGCACTCGAGCCGATTTACCGCAGCCGCCTTTTGCACAGCAAACTCGGCCTCACCAGCCTGGGGCTCACAACCCTGCTAGTGATTCCACTCGGCAGCAGTTTCCTGCGGCTACTGGGCCAGGCCAATAGGGAAAACAAGGCGGTGCAGTTGGAGAGCCTGATTGAACAGAAACTGCGCAGCAGCACGATCACCCTGGGCAGCGATCCGGCCATTGATCTGGTGGGCCTATCGATCGACTGGCAAAAAAATCCACCCCTGATCAGGGCCCGGGTGCGGGTGACAGATCCGGAGCTGCCCAGCGCCCGGCAGGTGGCAGAGGTGCAGACCTTCATCAATAGGAGCCAGTCACCCCTGCGCTTCCGCTTGGTGGTGCAGCGCACCGCCGTAGACCTGATCGGCCCCCCCACAGCCCCCAATCCTGCCGATCTGGAGGTGCTGCCGCCGCCGCTCCTGCCGCCCATACCGCAGCCGCAGCAGGAGTCAAATGATGGCTGAACGCCGCAGCCAGAACTGGACTAATTTTGAGATCGATGTCGTTCTGCCTGAGGGGTGGTCCCATGCCCAAACCAACCCAGACCCTGCAACAGGTGAGCTGGGAGCTCCCCCAGTCGCTTGTGGAGTGCATCGCAGCCCAGGCCGCAGTTGAGGGAACCAAGCCGGAAGCGCTTGCCGCCAGGATCCTTTCGGCCTGCCTCGAAGCAGACGGGCTGGCTGCGGCAGGCCGTTGCTCCCTACGCACCGGCCTGCGCAGCGAGGGGCCCATGCCCTTGCCGATTCAACAGAACTAAATCGCCCCGGGACGCCCTTTTGATCGAAACCAGTTCCTCCCAGGTGAGTTCCCAGCCCCCCGAGCAGCAACGCCAAGCCCTGTTGGACCTGCTACGCAGGCAACCCCGCGGCGCGGCCAAAGCAGAAAGCCCCCTGGTGGAAAAGCTGATCCTGGAGCTGGAGCGCTCCAGACCAGCCGATCTGGCCGACCCGGCTGCCCAAGCCCAACTTGAGGGGGTATGGGAACTGCGCTGGAGTAGCAGCAGCCAGCCCTATCTGGCTGTGACCCCCTGGCTGGAAAACCTCCAACTCCTAGCGCCCTCCCAGGGGCGGGGAATGAACCTGCTGCGGCTGAGCGGCCCCCTGGCTGCCCTGGCGAGCATCGTTGTGGAGGCGAGCGTTTCTGTGGACAGCCCAGCTTGCGAGCCTGGCCCACCGCTGCAGCGGGTGCGGGTGCAGTTTCGGCGCGGCGGGTGGCTGGGGCCATCCATTGGCAGCAGCCGTCTCCAGCTGCTACGCAGTGTGCAGCAACCATTTCCTGCCTGGCTGGATATCACCGTGCTCGATGGGGAGCTGAGGGTGTGCCGCGGCAATGCCGGCACCCTATTTGCCCTGCTACGTCGCCCAGACCTCAACCTGCAGGAGCTGCTGGGCAACCAAGCGCCAGAGCCGGCGAACTAGGCAGACAAGCGGCAGAGGAATAAAACAAATAAGGAATAAAACGAAGAAGCCTTAAAATATTATGATAGGCTAGTTAATATCCTAATCCATTCTCACCCAATCTCAACAATGACTCCAGTTTCAAAAGCAAGCTTTCTGGCCATTATTCACGAGGATAGACAGCTCCAAAAAGCCCTATTAGAGCCCAGTCTCTGTGAAATAGCCATAAAAATCGCCCGGGCTGCCGGGATGGGTGTTAATGGCCCAGATCTGCTCGCTGCGCAGGCTGAATGGGGCCAAGTTTCGAATGATTTGCTGCCAGATTCCGAGCCAATATTGATCGATTTTGATGGCGATGGGGTGCCAGATGCCATCCAGCGTGGCGATCGAGTTTCTCTGCTCGGCTCTGATGATTGAGCCGGGTCCAACCGATCCAGAGCCAACCATCGACCCTGCAGTAGGGGATCCGATGATCCGGCAACTGCTGCGCCCGGAGTCCTATGGACACCCGGTTGCAGCTGGACTTGATGTCTCCAAATAGGACTTCAGTCGCTGGCTCACCATCGCCTCAATGGCAGCACCCTGGCTGGGTGTGGATGTGCATGCCGTGCGCAAGTCGGGCCCAAGAGTGACTCTGGTGGACTGTGGGCTTCTGGTGATGCTCGTCACCCTAGGAATCACCTTGATCCGATTGTTCCAACTGTAGTTAATCCCCATGGAGCGTGGTGTGGAGGTAGTGGCTGTCGTTCTGCGCTGGGGCATCACCTCGCGGACAGGCAAGGCTTCCCCTTTGCCCACGAACCCGCCCTAGAGTTGGTCATCTAGATGATCAACGGCTATGATGCAGGTGACGGTGGCGGAAGCCAAGACCCAAGCTCTCCAGCCTTCTAGATGCGGTGGAGGCAGGGCAGGCTGTGGTGATCACCCGCCGCGGCAAGCCCATCGCCGAGCTGGTGCCGCGCTGCAGCGTGCGTGATCTGCTGCCCCAGCTCGCAGCCCTGCGCGGCTCGTTGCCCGAGCAACCGACCACTGGCGTGGAGACCATGCGGGCATTGCGGGATGGGCACGGCGCCTGATGCTCTACATCGATACCTGCGTGCTGCTGGCGGTGCTGACGCCGGAAGCGCACTCCGCCACGGCGACGGCGTTTCTCGCTGAGGCCAGTGCACCGCTGGCGATCAGCTCCTGGAGTGTTAATGAGCTCCATTCCGCCCTCGGCCTAAAGGTGCGCACCAAGGCCCTGAACCAGCCGCAAGCCGAGGCGGTGCTGCAGGGTTTTGAGCGCAGCCTGGCGCCAGGCCTGCTGGTGCTGGAACTGGAACCTCAGGACTTCCGTAATGCCAACGCCTGCCTGCGCGGCTGGACCACAACCCTGCGAGCGGCGATGCCCTGCACCTGGCCATTGCCAGCGGCCGTGGCGCCACCCTCTGCAGCCTGGATGCTCCGTTTGTAGCGGCTGCCCAACAGCTGGGCCTGGAGGCTCAACTATTGAGCTAGCGGCCAGATTTCGTATGATTCATTTCCAGATTCCGAGCCCATATTGATCGATTTTGATGGCGATGGGGTGCCAGATGCAATCCAGCGTGGCGATCGAGTTTCTCTGCTCGGCTCTGATGATTGAGCCGGGTCCAACCGATCCAGAGCCAACCATCGACCCTGCAGTAGGGGATCCGATGATGCGGCAACTGCTGAGTCCGGAGGCCTATGGACACCCGGTTGCAGCTGGAGGCCCCCAGCTGCTTGAAACCCACCTCTCCTGGGTGCTATTGAGCGGGCCCTATGCCTACAAGCTCAAAAAGCCGGTGGCCTTCGGCTTTGTTGATTTCTCCACAGCTGAACTGCGCGAGCAGGCCTGCAGGGACGAGCTGCGCCTCAACCGCCGCCTCTCGCCGGAGCGCTACCTGGATGTGGTGCCGGTCTATGGCCCCCTGGAAGCGGCCCGTTTCATCCCGCCCGCCACCTCCCCGTCAAGTGACACCACCCCAGCAGTAGTGATTGCCTGGGCAGTGCGGATGGTGCAGTTCGATCAGGAGCAGCTGCTGCCAGCCGCCCTTGCCGCGGGCCAGGTGGGGGAAGGGGCGATCAAAGAGCTGGCTGAACGCTTGGCCCGTTTCCATCGGGACGCCGCAACCGCCGGCCCGGAGACGCCTTGGGGCCAGAGCGAGGCGGTGCTGCAACCGGTGCTCGACAACCTCACTGCCCTGGCGGATTGCCCCGGGGCCCAGGCCCATCTGGGCCACTTGACAGCCTGGGTGCGGCAGCAGGCAGGGGCCCTGCAGCCCTGGTTTGGCCAGCGGCAACGGGGGTGCCATATCCGCGAGTGCCACGGTGATCTGCACCTGGGCAACATGCTGCTGGGCGCTTCCGGCATCGAGGTGTTCGACGCCCTGGAATTCAGCGAGACCCTGCGCTGGATCGATCCGATCAGTGAGCTGGCCTTCCTGGTGATGGATCTGGCGGTGAGGGGCCGGGCAGATCTTGGAACCCTGCTGCTCAACAGTTGGGTGGAGGCCAGCGGCGATGGGGAGGGCCTGTGCGGCTGGGCCTGGTACAGCGTCTATCGAGCCCTGGTGCGCGCCAAGGTGAGCTGGCTGCGGCTTAAGCAAAGCGGCCTGGCAGCAGCGGAGAGCTCCCGCATCCAAACCGAGCTTGCCGGGTATCTGCGCCTGGCAATGGACTGGGTCCAACGCCAGAGCCAGCCCCTGGTGCTGATGCATGGTCTGGCAGGCAGCGGTAAGTCGACCGTGGCGGTAGCACTCGGCCAGCAGCTCGGGGCCGTGGTGTTTCGCTCCGACGTGGAGAGAAAACGGCTGTTCGGGCTCTGGGGCGTCAAGCCCACCCGGCTGCTGGAAGGTGAGCTCTACGGCCAAGAAGCCAGCAGGCATCTTTATGGAACCACCCTGCCGGCCCTGGTGGAAGCTGCGAGCGCCGGGGGCCTGGCCGTGATTGTGGATGCCTGCTTCCTCAGGCGCAGCGAGCGCCAGCTCATGGTCGCCCTTGCCGGCAAGCTCGGCATCCCAGTTCAGATCGTGGTTTGTACGGCGCCGGAACCGCTGCTGCGCCAAAGACTGCTCGAGCGAGCCACCGCCGGCAGCGATCCCTCCGATGCCACCGTTGAAGTGCTGCAGAGCCAACACCAGTGGCTCGAGCCGCTCGACCCGGATGAAAAGGGCCTGGTGATGGCCGTTCCTGGGGCCGCGAACTAGGCTCACCTTGATGGGCCAGGCAATTCGCGACGTTGATCTGCTGGCCTTCGAGCGGGGCAGCAACCAGGCCCGGGTCGCGGTGGTGGATGGGGTGAGGCGCAGCCTGGAAACGGGCTTTGTGTACACCAGCAGCGATCTCTCGCCCGACCTGCTGGACACGGCCTATGGCCTGCTGGCTGAATTCTTCGCCCTCGCCCCGGAGAGCAAGCAGGGCTGCGTGGCACCAAGCAGCGGCGGCCAAACGGGCTACACCGGCCTGCTGGTGGAAACGGCCGCCGGCAGCAACCAGGCCGATTGGAAGGAAATGCTGAATTGGGGCCTGCCCCTGCCGGCCAATCACCCCCTGCGGCGGCGCTACCCCCTGCTCTACCCAGAGCAGGTGCTGCCTGAGCATTTGGTGCCGGGGATCAGCGCCGTTCTCGAAACCTTTCACACCGCCATTGCCGATCTGCAGCGCCGCTTCCTGCGGATCATTGCCCTGGGCCTGGGCTGCGCGGAAACGTTCTTTGACGAGATGACCAGCGATGCCCCTACCCTCACCCGGGCGATCCGCTATCCACCCATGGCCGAGGCACCGGATGGTGGCCACATCTGGGCCGAAGCCCACGGTGACATCAACCTAATTACTGCCCTGCCCCGGGCCAGCGGGCCGGGCCTGCAGGTGCAGGTGGAAGGCAAGTGGCTCGATGCCCTGCCGCCGGAAGGGCGGGTGATCCTCAACACTGGCATCATGCTGGAGCGCCTCAGCAATGGCCTGATCCCGGTGGGCTGGCACCGGGTGGTGGCACCGGCGGGCAGCAAGCAGGAGCGCCTGAGCGTGGTGCAGTTCTGCCATGCCCGGCCCTGGACAAGCCTGGCCCCACTGGCAAGCTGCTGCAGCCCAGACAACCCCCAGCGCTATTGCGGCATCAGCGCCGCCGCCGCCCTCGAAGACGTGCTTTACCAGATCAAGTTGCTGGGCTGAGGCAGCAACGGATCACCGGTAGACCTCCCACCGATGGCCAATTCGGACCACCTGCACCACAAGCACCCGATCAAACACCTCATAAACGATGCGGTAATCCCCCACACGCACCCTGTAGACCCCGGTTTCTCCCTGAAGAGCAACGCAGTTGGGAGGCCGGGGATTCTCGGCCAGCAGATCAATGGCTGCGCGAATGCGTTGCAGATCGCGCCGTTGCAAGTCCGCCAGGGAGCGCACAACACGGCGGGCCAGGCGGACCTCATAGCGCCGCGGTGGCTGATCAGAACCCGAGTTCAAACCAGGCCAAGGTCAACCTTGACCTGCTCCCACGGCACGCTGTCATCGTCTTCGCGCGCCTGGGCCAGGGCTACGCGGTCACTGGCCTCATCAGCTGCCGCCACCAGACGCTCAAACGCCGCATGCTCCAGCAACACCGCAACCGGCCGGCCGTGTCGGGTGAGCACGATGGGCTCCCCGCTGCGCTGCGTGGATTCGATGACCTCCGCGAGCTTCTCACGGGCCTGGCTCACTGCGATTTCTCCCATAGCGCCCCGGTTTCTGTACAAATCGTACAACCAGGCGCCGGAGGACCTGAAGGGCCTCCAGCTCTCTACGCTGCCTTCATCTGATAACGGCATCAGGCCTGCGCTCGAACCTCGACTTCGCCGGCGCCCTGCACCATGCCAGGTGCCGCTCCTGTGAAGTGATCGCCGCCCTCGAAGACGTGCTCTACCAGATCAGGTTGCTGGGCTGAGGCAGGAACGGATCACCGGGGCCACTGGGTGTGGCTTGCAAGGGCCGCGAGGAGGGAATTGGATTTTGCGACCCCAGCCAATGTCTTGGGCGAATTTGTGGTGACGAGCAGGCAGGAGAAAGAGGGTCTGGGGAGAGGGGGTAGGCGCCCCCGCAGGAGGGTTCGCAAGAAATCCAGGTGCGGGGCTCCGCTGGTGCCGCCGAGCCCGGCAGCCGTGTAGGCGAAGGTGCCGGTGCGGGTCAGACAGGTTTGATAACTGGTTTGCCCCTGAATGCGACCCCTGGCAATCTGCTGCTTGGCTTGGGGCAGTGTTTGCAGCTGAGTCTCCTGCAGCTGAGCCTGCTGCAGATGAAGTGCGGGGATGGTTGTGGTGATGGCTGCTGGATCCAGGGCAGCCTCCTGCCAAGAGGCAATTGGGGTGAGGAGCAACCAATCCCTTCCATGGGCAAAGCGTTTGCTCGGGCCGATGGCGAAATTGCGCTGCAGCAAGCTGGTGTGCTGGGTGGCGGGTCCAAGCGAAGCGACAGCGGCTTGCCAGGGCGGTGGCAGGACTGGAGAAGCGGGCGGCTGGGGAAGGGGCGGTGACTGGGGAAAAACCACCAGGTGAAGGGTGGCCAGGCCGACACCTGCAACTAGGGCAGCCAACCAGAAACGCTGCTGAGCGCGATCGAGCTGGGCAGGGTTGCTATTACTCATGCGGTTAACTCCTGATCGAGCAACCTGTAATAAATCCAGCCGGCAATTGTGGCGGCAATCAGGGAGAAGATAAGGCCTCCGTGGCCATGGAAGAAATCAAAAGCTGCCATGCCGCTTCTATTTTCCCAGGTGGTGAAATAGGCCAGAAGGGCAATGCGAACCGTATTGATGGCATAGGCCGAAACTATGGCAGCGCCGAATGCTGCAAGAATGTGCCCACGTTGCTTCAGCGGAAAAATGAGCTGGAAGATTATTACCATGCTGATTGAAAAGATCAGCTGTTCGTTGCCATTGCAGGTTGTCTGAACTATCACCCCGGCAGTGCCAATCGAGATCTCCTTGCCACTGAGGCCCGCCTGAAAACCGATCCCGTAGAGAAAGGCCCAGGTGAGCAGAGCTGTGAGCCGATTTTGGATGGGGGAAGACAAAACCGCAAATGCACCGCCAATAGGAAGCAGTAGGGAAATGAGCAGGGGGGGCGCAAAGAGTTGCCATTGCTGGAGTGGCCTACTGAGCAAGGCAAGGGCGCAGATTGACCCAGGTAAGAGCAGATACTTGGTGTAACCGGCCTGGAAGCTGATCAGGGCTGGCGAGAGAGTTAAAAGCAGGGCAATCAAGATTGCTCCAGCAAAGAAGCTGAAACGGTTTGGCTTAGGCCAGAGATTGGCCAGCTTATCCTCTAAGGAGATGGCGATGCCAAGCCAAAGCAACAGCTGAAATATCTGCAGACCAAGGCCTTGCTCGCTGAGCCAAAGTATGCTGGCATTCCAGCAAAACATCAAAGCGGCAAGCAGCAGAAAGAGGGCCCTTCGATTGGATAGCCTAGATACCCAATGTCTCAGCTCAAACATGGCAGCTGGCGCAAGGGGTCAAAATACAACTAAAGCTTTTGAAGGCCATAAAATCCCCAGGCGTAGGCAATTGCCATCAAGCAGATGCGCAGGGCATTGCGTCCAAGGTTCCAGGCAGCAGCTGAAGTTTGCCGGTTTAGGTCAACACGAAACTGTGCGCTACGAGCTTCCACCGAAGAGAGCAGCTCCTTTCGCCTGGCTGATGCATCTAGCTCAGCTTTGAAGAAAGCAGGAGGCAGGCTAGCTTGCAACTTCGTCCATTCGGCTTCAATTACCGCATCTGGGGCACTTTTTATTTTTGATTCGACTGCCTTTATTTGCTCCTGGGCCTGGCTACTGGTTGCTGCGCCCTTGGCCGTTATCAGCTCCATGCCCTTGGCGAAGAGAATGGCCTGCCAGCCAGCTAGCAACAGCAAGCTGATGGTGCCGGCAAGGGCCAGACGGCGGATCCCCAGCTCTGATTTCTTAAGAGCGATCAGCCGTGGACCCTTAGGGTTGGAAGACTCTTGGTTGTGTGCCTGGATCTGCAGATATATTGAAAAACGCAAAAGACCTTCGCCCACAAGCGCCAGGCTGGCCGAGCTGACAATAGTGTTAGATATGCCAAGGCCCCAATCTGGTGAGCCTAGATTGAGGGGCAGTAAGTTGAAAGCAACGGCAAGGACAAATACCGCCACCAACACCCGGCCGATGCGACGGATCAGCTTGATCCCACGGAGAGGCAATTGATTTTGACTCACTGATAGAGCCCCAAGACCATGAGAAGAGGCAGACTATCTGAGCTCAAGTGCAAAGCAATTTGGTCGACAAGCAGCAGAACTCTAAGCCGGAGGGAGCAAAATGTCTATTTGTGGAAAATCAACAGGCTCCCTTGTCTAAATATGCGGATTCATAGGGCAGCTTTAGCGATGCCCATGGCTTGGGCGCCGTAGTGGCGGGTCATGTCGGCCTGGAGGTGCCAAGCAGAGAGAAGGGTCTTGGCGACGCGACGCAGCTCGGCCACGTCATCGCAGGAGTCGATAGCCCTTGAGTGGGATTCCAGGCTGAACTGACGGCTAAGGGTGAGGTCGGCCACGGGCGCACTGCAGAAGCAATAAAACTTTACGCAGCTGGGCGGGGGCTGGCGGGCGGGTTGCCGAACCGGGGCGCCAGACTGAAAAGCCCATCCACCCAGCCATGACACCTACCCGTGAGCAGATCCTTGCCGCTTCAGCCGGTTGGGTAGCGGTGGTGCTGAACCTGGTGCCGGGCCTGGGCAGCGGCTATCTCTATCAAAGGCGCTGGAGGGCTTACTGGATCACCTCAGCCCTCGCGACCGCCTGGTTTGTGGCCGGAGCAGTGTTGGGCCAGCAAGCCGAAGCAGCCGCTGAAACTCAGAACCAGATTGTGGGCCTGGCCGGTCTGCTGGTGCTGGCAGCGGTCACGGCCACCGAGGCAGGCCTGGCAGTGAAAAAGGCGCGCAAGGCAAGTTGAACTGGTGCGCACCTGGAAGAGGCCCTAGGGAGTTTCGTCCGCTGTCGCTGACAGATGCTGCAAAAGTGCCTCCGCCTAAGGAGAGTGCGGATCTGCGGGGCGATTGCCTCCTTTTGAGATTCCACCATGCCTAAGAGACCTTTTAACAGCCATCGGCTGGGTCAGCCTGAACAAGCCTTGGTAATTGGTGAGCAGCAAGACTGTCAGCCTGCGGACAGGCACTACCGCCAACTCGAACAGAAGTACCACCACTCACCTCAATACGCTGCCATGGTGCAGCGATACGCGGTTTTGAGGCACTCAATCGAAGTTTGCCAACGACCCGAACTGGTGGGATCCAAGCCAGACCTATGCTCGAATGGCCAGGAGGCCAGCTGGGTCAACTGGGCTTGTCAGCTTTGATCCAGAGCTGAAAAAGGCGTAGGCCCCCGGCGCCCCAAAGCAAGGTCCAAATCACAAAAGTTGTAGCTGTTCCGAGCTGGCCACCCTCGAGGGGATAGAGGCCAGCTCGGATAAAACCAGCATCAATCAGGGAGCCAAGAATTCCCCAGCCGAGCACCCAGGTAATCAAAAAGCCGATTGCTTGAAGATTACCCGTCATGAACTAAGGGGAAGCGGTTATCGGTTGCTGGGTGAGGAGAGGTCAGTGGGACGACTGAAGACGTAGGCAGTCATGCCGGTTAGCAGCACAACAAGGCCGATCACGGCCGAAATGGCAAGGGTGTAGTCGGTGCCCATGGATCAACCGAGACCGATTTGACTGAGGATGCCCTGGCCGGTAAGCAGCTCGGTGCCCAGGCCGATCACAAATCCAAGCATGGCCAAGCGGCCATTCCAGGTTTCAGCGAAGGCGACAAAACCGAAGCGGGGAGTAGTTTCAGCCATGGGTGTTGCGGTTTGTTTCGAGAACCATAACACATTGTGAAGAGCTCCTTGTCGCTCCGCTCGCCTGGGCGCCGGGCCAAAATGGCAATGGCCTCCGGGGGTTGGTGGCACAGGTGGCAATGGGCAGCTCGATCGTGTTGGCAGCAGATGCCCCGGAGAGCCTGGCCCGGTTCTATGGCGCCCTGCTGGCAGTGGAGCCGCGGCCTGGGCTGGCTGGGAACCACTGGCTGGTGGCCTGGCCTGCGGGCGGTTGGCTTGAGCTCTACGCCCCAGGCCGGAATCGGCCCCAACCCCGCCAGCAGGGGAGGCTGGCCCTCTGTCTAAAACGCGAATGCGATGGCACCGGGCCACTGGCAAGCCTCGAAGCCTGGATTGCTTCAAGCCTGGGCTTGGGCGCCACCCTGCTGGCGCCAGCGCGACTGGAACCCTTTGGCGCTGAGGCCTGGTTGCTGGACCCGGAGGGCAATCGGCTGCTGCTGTTGGTGGCAGCACCGATTGACAAGGGCCAGCCAATTGGAAGTTCAGTATGAGCAAATCACTTGGCCCCAATACCGTGAGCGGTTCGCCGAGCCCTGCCGGCGGCCGGGTGTTCCGGCCTGCCGCTGAGCGTTTCCACAGTCAGCTCGACTGGCTCGACAGCTGGCACACCTTTTCTTTCTCAAGCCACTACGACCCTGCCTGGCTGGGGTTTGGGCCCCTACGGGTGATCAACGACGACACCATTGCCGCCGGGCGCGGCTTTGGGATGCATCCCCACAGCGACATGGAGATCATCACCGTGATGGTGGAAGGCAAACTCCACCATCGCGACTCGCTGGGCCATGCCGAGGTGCTGCGGGCCGGTGAGGTGCAGTGCATGAGCGCTGGCAGCGGGGTGAGGCACAGCGAAGTAAATGGGGGCAGCGTTCCCTGCCGGTTGTTACAGATCTGGATCGAGCCCAGCAGCACTGGCATCGCCCCGGCCTACGAGCAGAAGCCCTACCCAATTGGCAAGGCCTGGACTGCCCTGCTCGATCCGCTCAGGGTGGATGGTGCCATGGCGATTCACCGGCCGGTGCGGCTATGGAGGGCCCAGCCAGAAGCTGGCGACAAGCTGGGCCTGGCGATCGCTGCCGGCAGCCAGGGCTGGATTCAGCTGATCAACGGCTCGGGACTGGCCGATGGCCAGGCGCTGCAGCGGGGCGATGGTCTCGGCTTCGGCGCCGGAACCCTGGAAGCGTTCAGGGCAGGGTCCAGCGGAGCCGACCTACTGCTGTTTGAGCTGGGCTGATACTTGGTTCCTGATAAGCCCAGAACTGCGCCAGACTCGCCATAGGCCATGAAGGATTTCTTTCCTGTCAATTCCTTGCCGCTAGATGAGGCCGATCCAGTCGATCCAGCCAAGGCGCTAGGAGCTAAAGCCCCCTGGTTTGGATCTGGCATGTTGCTCCCCTGGCCCCGCTGCTGCCCCTGGCTACTGATCCTGGCCGGTGTAGCCCTTGGCTTCGTGCTGGGCTTCAGCCCTTGGCTGTTCTTGCTGATCGGTGTCTTCTGCCTGCTGAGCGGCATGATTGGCAAGGCCTGAGTGGCGGCGCCAGGCTTCCCCGGCGGTGAGCAGGGCCGATCCCACCAGCAGCGCCGCAAAGCCCCGCCGCAGCAGGCGTTCGGGCAGTTTTGGTGCCAGCCGCTGGCCCATTAGGGCACCGATGAAGCCGCCGATCAACAGGGGGAACAGCAGCGGCAGGCCGGCGGCGGGCCAGCTGCCCAGGGCTGCCATGGCCACAAGACTGTTGAGGGCGATCAGCAGCAGGCTGGTGCCGCTGGCCAGCTGCATGGGCAGACCAGCCAGGAGCACCAGGGCAGGCACGATCGCAAAGCCGCCGCCCACGCCAGCAATACCCGTAAGCAGTCCAATCAGTACCCCCTGGCCGCCGAGAAACAGGCCACCGAGCTTCACCACTGGTTTGTGTATGGAGACAGGCCGGGTGAGCAGCCAGGCGGCCAGCAGCGCCGCAATGGTGAACACCCCTAGCTGCACCGGTTCGCTTAGATGGCCTGCCTTGACAAAACTGCCGCCGATCCAGCTGCCGGCCAGGGCAGGCAAGCCGAGGATCAGGGCCGGTTTGGCAGCCACCTGGCCACGCCGCAGGTAGGGGCCCAGGTTGCCCAGGGCCATCAGGGTGATCACCAGCAACGAAAGGGGTACGGCCTCCCGCACCGACAGGGCTGCGCCGCTGATCAACAGGGGCATCAGCAGGATCGAGCCGCCGGCACCGAGAACTGCGAGCAGAAAACCGATCAGGGCCCCACCCGCACCCAGCAGCACCACCAGCGAGACGATCACCTGGCCACCTTGGTCCAGGTCATGGGCACAGATGGGGCCTTCATGCTGCGGCTACTCCCTCCAGCGGGTAGCCGGCAGATGCCCACTTACTAAGCCCGCCGCGCAAATTGGCCACGCGTAAGTGGCCCGCCTTGAGCAGTTGTTGGGTGGCCAGGGCCGAACGACTGCCGGAATGGCACACCAGCACCAGCGGACGATCGAGGGGGATCTCGCCGGAGCGACCCTCCAACTCGGGCAGGGGGATCAGCAGGCTGCCGGCCAGCCGACCATCGGGGCCCTGGTATTCCTCGGCGGAGCGCACATCCAGGAGGGTGACCTCCTCGCCATGGGCGACCACCCAGGCCGGATCGAGCTCGGGCAGGCCGGCATAACTGAGCTCCACCGGAGCCCAGGAGGCCGCCGCCTGGGTTGAACGGGGCTTGCCGGAGCGCATGTTGCCTGGCAGGGCCTCGGCAATTTTGTGGGGGTGGGGAAGCTTCATGTTCTGCATGTAGCCGACAAAATCGCGCTCGGTGGCTGCAGCGCCTAGGCGGGGATTGAAGGCCAGCTCTTCGGCAACTGAGGTGATGTTGCGGCCGGAGTAGTCGTGACCGGGGTAGAGCAGGCAGGCCCCAGGCAGGGAGTAGATCTGCTCGGTGATCGATGTCCAAAGCGTGTGGGCATCGCCCTGCTGGAAGTCACAGCGGCCACAGCCCCGCACCAACAGGGCGTCCCCGGTGAAGGCCATTGACAGATCGTCCAGCACGAAGGTGAGGCAGCCGTTGGTGTGGCCAGGCGTACTGCGCACTTCCAGGTGGCGGGCACCGAAGTTCAACCGATCGCCGTGGTGCAGGGGCAGGCTGACGTTGACGGCGCCGGCTGCGGCGGCCAGGGCAATGGCGCAGCCGGTGGCCTCGTGCATCAGCCAGCTGCCGGTGACGTGGTCGGCGTGGGCATGGGTGTCGATCGAGGCCACCAGTTCGATACCCAGCTCGCGGATCAAGGAGAGGTCGCGGCCGTGCTGTTCGAAGACCGAATCAATCAGCACCCCTGCCCGGCTGGCGACATCGGCGAGCAGATAGGTGAAGGTGCCTGTTTCGCCATCGAGCAGCTGGCGAAACAGAAGCGGGCCGCCCCCCGCGGCGGCAGCCAAGCAAAAGTGAGATGGGGCGGCGGACTGCATGGCAACCGATTGCTTACTGCTATGAGCTTATGCGCATAAAGGGCATAAAGGCGAGCCCTGTTGGCCTGGCGGAAGCCAACCCCGACCAGGCAGAATGCTTTTAACGTCATAAGGGTTTTTGATGGGCCACACCACGCCTGGCTCCCCCCCCACCCCTGAACTTCTCGATGAGCTCAGCCAGTTCTTCCGGTTGCTGAGTGAGCCGGCCAGGCTGCAACTGCTGTGCCAGCTGGAGCACCAGGGGCCCATGGATGTGGCAGCCCTGATCGAGGCCACCGGCTTCAGTCAGTCCCATATCAGCCGCCAGCTGGGGCAGCTGCAGCGTGCTGGTCTGGTGCGGAACCAGCGGGAAGGGGTGCGGCTCACCTACGCAGTGGCAGATCCGCTGGTGCCCCAACTTTGCAATTTGGTGCAGACGAGCCTCAGGCAACGCCTGGAGCAACAGTTGCAGCTGTTGCAGTCGGCTTGATCCAGCCAATCCGCCATGCCCCACCACGCCGATCGAGACAGCAAGCTGTGCGCCGTCTGCGGGCGGCCTTTTGAGTGGCGCAAAAAGTGGAAAGACGTCTGGCAGGAGGTGCGCTACTGCTCGGAACGCTGCCGCCGCCGGCGCAGTGTCAACGACCAGCAGCAATAGGCTTGCTGAAGCTGAGAATCCTGTAGCGCAGCCAGCCCAAGCGGCTCAGCTGCTCGATCCGGGCCGGATCGCGCACCGCGCTAGCCGCACCCATGGCATCAAACAGTTCCCGCACCACCGCATAGGTGGGCAGGGTGTGGACGGTGATGTCTGAATCGTTGCGGAGCTCCAGGCCGTGGAGCTTGGCTTGACTGGCATAGCGGCGTTGATCCCAGCGGCAATCGATCGGTCCGTAGGTGCCATTGCTAAACGGCGCCCCCCGCAGGCTCTGCAGCACCCGCAGCAGGATTGCCAGCGGACGGCAGGGCACAAAATCACTCAGCACCAGGCGCCCCCCCGGCCGCAGCACCCGCTGGACTTCCTGCAAAAAGGCCTGACGGCTTGGGAAGTGAAAGATGCACTCCACCGCCAGCACCAGGTCCACACTGGCTGGGGCCAGGGGCAGGGCACAGGCGTCAGCCACTATCCAGTCAATCGTGTTTGCCGCTCGCGGCTGCACAAGCTGGCGAGCCCGCTCGATCTGGCGGCCATCGAGATTGAGGCCCGTAAGGGCAAGGCCATCCCAAATCTGGTTGAGGCAATGGTTCCGCCGAAGCCGCAACCCACATCCAGCACGCTCTGGCCGGCCTGGAGATGGGCCTGATCCAGGAGCAAATGGGTCAGGGCTTCGGCGGCCTGGGGGAATTCCTGCCGGGCACGCCGGGCGGCAGGTGTGGGGATCTTGCCAATATCCCCAGTGCACATGGTTGCCGAAGCAGCGCTCAAGCTGGGCATCGCCGGCCGCAAGTCGCCGCAGCACCTGGTCGAAATAAGGGAGGGCAGGGGCTGGCATGGAGAGACCATCAAAGGGATCCACCAAATCAATGATCTACCAAATCAATGATCACCCAAATCAATGATCCACCAATTTCCAGAACCCCCATTCAGTGCCAAACAGCTCGACCAGGCGCAACACAAAGGCGTCATGGTCTCGATGGCCCTGCCAGTCGTCGATGCGGCAAGCCAATTGGTCGCAGCTGCGCAGATGGTCTGCCGCATGGCGATAGCGCCTGGCGTTGCCAGTCCATAGGGCAAAGAAGACTATCGGCCGCAGCAGCAGCGTCGCCGCCAGGGGGAATTTGGCGCTGAGGCGATCGGCTGCGACCGTGTGGATTTCATAGGCATCCCCATCCCACTCCTGCCCATGAGCGAGAACATGGCTTGCGGCTCTTGCCAAAGCAGGCCACTCCACCAGAAAGTGCAGGCCCAGCAAGCTGACTGGATGGCCCTCTGCCTGCTGCAGGGCGCGCTCCTCCGCTTCTGCGTCTTCAAAGGCAGCGAGACGCTTTAGGTAGTCGCGCAGGTGGGGAATGGAAAGGCTTTTGCTGAACCACTGCCAGCGAAGCTGCTGGGCCTCGCTGGTGCGATTGAGGGCATCGAGCACTGCAATGCGGCAGTCAAGCCAATCGATCTGGGGCCAACCGTCCGTGTCTTCTGTGGCTCCATCGAGGATCTCCAGGGCCTGCTCGGCCCGCCCAGAGGCCAGCAGGTGGCTGGCCACGCTGGCGGCAGTTTCGCGCCAACGCAGGTCTTCCGCACTGAACTGGCCCAGATAACCATCCACATCCCCCCGGGCGACAGCGATCTGCAGCAGGTAGGTGTTGCCATCGGCGGCGCCGTGCTGGTGGATGGAGCTGCCCAGCAACTTCAATCCCCAATCCCCAAGGGCGCCCTTAAGGGCTGGCACCAGCCCATCAAACTGCCCATAGGTGTTCTCCGCCAGCAGCTCAGCGGCCTGCTCGGCCAGGGTCTCAGGCCCCAGCTGGGCAGCCTGGCAAATCGGACCCCAGCCCTGGGCGGCGCGCCCAAAGAGGGCCAGCAGGGCACCGCTGCTGTCAAAACAGCGGCCCAGCACCCCCTCTGACAATTCGAGCAAGCGCAGCAAGAGCTCGCAGGCCTGGCTGGGATCAGCGGCTGCAATTGGGCCGGAGATGGCCTGCAACTGGGCCTCGAGATCGCTGATCAACGCCTTGCGCTTGGCCGCATCCAGAAAGGTGCTGGAGCGGTCGATCGCTGCCAGCCGTTTGCGCACTTCCTGGGCGGCGCTACCCACCCCTTCCGCCGCGGCCAGGGCGAGGCGCAACCGTCGTTGGATCACGGCGTTGCCAGCGCTCACTTCGATCAGGAGCTCCGCCAACACCTCTGGGCCTAGGGCTGCGAGGTTTTGGGGGTTGAGGGTGCGCTTACTGGCCATCACCTAGCTCCCCAAATATGGGTTTTCTAGGAGGCGAGGGCTAGATGCGGCAGCCCAGCTGAATTCCTTCTTGATCGAGGAGGCGCCCCAGCCTCTGTGCGGCTGCTTGCTCAGCCCTGGGGAAGCGGCCCTGCTCAGCCAGCACCCAGTCAATTTCCTTCTGGGTAATTACTCCAGAACTGAGAACCTCGAGGAAAAGCTCGCCTGGCGCCATGACGCGTGTAACGAAGTTGTTACATTCTGCACCCCTGGCGCCCCGGTCGCGAGTCGCCATCTGTGGCACACCGCCCGAGAATCGCTGGCGCGACAGCCCAGGCCCGGTTGCGCCCCTGGCTTCACGTTTCTTAATCCAGCCTGCCAAAATCTCATAAAGCCCCACCTCTCCCCCCAACTGGTCATGACAACTACCCTCCTGCTTGAGCTGTTTGGTGGCTTCGCAGGCGCATGCTTTGCGCTCTGGCTGGCAACCCAGACCCTGCCCTCCCCAAATTTCGCCTTACTCGCCCCCTTGCAGCGGCTCAAGCCCGTCCTGCTGGCCTACCTGCAGAGGCCAGGGATGGTTGCCTCCGCTGGGCTGCTGCTGCTGCGCCTGAGCATCGGAGTGATGATGATTCACCACGGCCAGGAGAAATTGGCCGATCCCCAGCAGTTCGCAGATACCTACGTTGCGTCCCTGCACCTGCCCTTCCCCCTCTTCTTTGCCTACGCCGCTGGCTTTTCAGAACTGATCGGCAGCTGGCTGGTGATCTTCGGGCTGTTCACACCCCTGGGCGCCCTAGCTCTAACAGGCACCATGGCCACGGCGGCCTATCAACACATCCTCACCGCTGGCCTCAACATTTACGTTCTCGAGTTAGTTGTGCTCTATCTCGGCGGCAGCCTGGCTCTGTTGCTCAATGGTCCTGGCCGTTTCTCCTTTGACGCCGGCATGGCTGGGGAGATGTTTTCCGAACTCGAGCCCGGCACTCCAGCCCAAGAAACAGGCAACCAAGCAGGGAATGCATCCGGTTGGGTTGGGCCCGCAGGCAGCTTGCCAACTCCTGTACAAATCAACGTCTAGGCACCCAAATAGCAATAAGTCCCTGCAACGTTCCGTTGCCAACCCATGAACCGCTCCACGCTCAAGCGTCGCAAGCTGCTTCAGCTGCTGGGGATCTGGGCAGGCGGTAGCGCCGCCGCCATGGTCTCCCCCCTGCTTGGAGCCCATGCCAGCGGCAGTGCAGGGAAGGCTGCCCTGCCTTTCGTGCCAGTACGGGCCCCCCTGCCCCTGCCAAGCGATGGCCTCAGCGCCGCCGAGCAGAGGCAGGTATATCGGGAACTCAGCGTCGAGGACAAGCTGCTGGTTCCCGACGGCTATCGGGCCGACCTGATCGCCAGCTGGGGGGATCGTCTCGCCGCGGGGCGCTTCGGTTTCAACAACGATTACCTGGCCTTGCTGCCGCTGACCAACACCAGGGCCCTGCTGAGCGTCAACTTCGAATACATCAGCCCGCGCAGCTGGGCGGCTGGCTACGGCGAAGCGGTGGGCACGCCCCTGCCCCTGGAGCCCCTACAGCAGGCCCTGGCGAGCCGCGGGGGCAGCATCGATGCTGCCAACTTGGCGGCGGATGATCCGCTGCTGCCGCTGATCGAGGCCGTGGCCCGGGCCGCCATGGCCGATCTGGGCATCGGCGTAATCGAGCTCGAGCGGGGCAGCGAAGGCTGGCGGCAGCACCGCGGCAGCCGCTTTGAGCGCCGCATAGATGGCCTCAGCGGGCTCAGCCAGCCAGGTCAGGCCCTGCGCTGCAGCGGCCCGGCGGCGGCAGTATTTAGCCACAGCCAGCCACTCGGCTACCGCGATGGCCTGGGCGAGCGAATCCTCGGCACCTTCGCCAACTGCGGCGGCGGCACCACCCCCTGGGGCACGGTGCTGAGCGCCGAGGAAAACTTCCAATCCCAGGTGCCCGAAGCAGTATTTGCCGATGGATCGGCGAGCGCTCCAGCAGCGCGACCGTTCCGCTGGGATGGCTCCCGCCTCGATGGGCTCGGTAATCCCTTCGGCCTGGCCGGCAACAAATACGGCTGGATGGTGGAATTCGATCCCCGTCAGCCCCATAGGGCCGCGGTCAAGCACAGCCTGCTGGGACGCTTTCGCCACGAAGCCGTCGCCGTTGTGGCGCGGCCAGGGGAGCCCCTGGTGGTTTATTCCGGCTGCGATCGCCACGGCGGCCACCTTTACCGATTTGTGAGCGCAGGTTTGGTGCGCGACCCAAGCGACCCTGCCAATTCAAAGCTATTTGAAACTGGGCGGCTGGAGGCTGCCCGCCTTGAAGCCGATGGCAGCGGCCGCTGGATCGCGCTGGAGGCCGCCACTCCGGTGCAGCCCCAACCCCCCAGTGACTTCGAGCGCTTTGGCTGGCAGCAACCAACCGTGCTGCCCCACAGCGACCGCCAGCGCAGCGGCAGTGAAGCGCTCGCCAGCGATGCCGAGCTGCAGGCCTATTGCAAGCGCTACCAGAAGCTGGCCGATCTCTACCCCAGCCGCGGCCAGGACGCAGCCGCGCGGCTACGCCAGCAGGGAGCGATTTGATCGATGCCCACCTGGCTGCCAACGCGGCGGGCGCCAGCGGCTGCCCCCGGCCCGAAGACACCGATATCGATCCGGTCAATGGTGACCTGCTGATCGCCTTCACGGCGGCGGGCCGCGATGACGGCGGCAGCAGCGATCCGGCGATCTTCACCGGTCCCAAGGGCCAGCCCCTCTGGCCCCACGGCTGGGTGATGCGACTCAGCGATGGCGATACCGGCCGGGGGGCCCGTTTCCGCTGGCGAATGGTTGCCCTGGGGGGCGCGCCTTGGGAGGGGGGTCTGGGCTTCAGCAACCCAGACAACCTGGCCTTTGACCCGGCCGGCAACCTGTGGCTGGTGACCGATCGCTCCGGCGGGGATGTGTTCGGCAACAACAGCTGCTGGCTGCTGCCCCGCGCAGGCCCGGAGGCCGGCCAGGCCCTCTGCTTTGCGATCGGGCCAATGGAGTGTGAGCTGTGCGGGCCCTGCTTCGATGCCGGGGGGCACACGTTGTTTCTGGCGGTGCAACACCCCGGCGAGGGCCAGGGAGTGCGCCAGGGCAAGGCGATGGAAGCCCAGGCCCACAGCCTGGTGGACCGCAGCGGTCAACGCTTCGAGCAGCTGCGCTGGGTGCCGATCGGCTCCAACTGGCCCTCGGGCGTGCCTGGCAGGCCACCGAGGCCGGGGGTTGTCGCCATCCGACGTCTCGACGGCAAACCCCTGCTCAGTTAAGGCTGCTCAGCTAAACCTGCTCAGCTAAACCTGCTTTGTTGAAGAGTGGGGAGGTTTTCTGGATTCAGCGGTTGATTCGCTGCATCTGCCAGGTCACCAGGGTGCCCACCGGACTCCAGAGCAGATAGGGAATCAACAACCCCACCGCGGCAACTGAATGGGGCCAGATCACCACGGCCAGTGCCACCCCCCAAACCCAGCCCATAAGGCCAACGGCGGTGCCATTTGCCAAGCTGCGGGTGGAGCAGATCAACCAGGTGTAGCTCTGAACCAGCAGCAGCAGGCCCAGGTAGCCCCCCATCAGGCCCCAGCTCCAGCTGGCGTTCCAGCACAACAGCGCCGAAGCATAAAAACATGCATAGATGCTGATCCAGATCAGTGGGATCAAACCCTCAAAAGTCAGCCAGGCTGGGCGCCTTAGCCGCAGAAACCAATCGAACTGCTGCCTGCTCGGGTTGATTGCCAGACCCACCCCGACCATCACCACAAGGATCAACAGAGCGGCAACCATCAATTTTGTGGCAGGTCTCCCCAGCCTGGCGGGGCGAGGGTTGGCTGATCGGTTACTGACATCAATTTCATAGGCAGGCCTGAAGCTGCCTGAAATAGCCATGAACTAGATCAATTGACGGGCTCGTAGGCTATGACTATAAAATTTACTGGCATCTTACTAGCCCTAGCAGAAGAGATGAGCTTGCCAATAGCGCCAATTTGATCGCCTACCTGCATATCCACAATCAATAGGGCCGGGGATTCACCAAAGCCCAATTTATGGCCCAGGCCAGATCAAATCAATCAGCACTTGGCAGCGTCACACAGAAGCAGCTCCCAACCCCGGAGCTGGATTGCACTGGGTTGGATTGCACTGGATTGCATTGCACACTGATCCCACCGCCGTGGCGACGAGCAATGGCCTGGGCAATCGCCAATCCCAGGCCCGTCCCCCCCTGACTGCGGGAGCGGGCTGGATCCAGGCGGGTAAAACGATCAAAAATGTGTTGCCTCTGGGCCGCTGGAATACCTGGGCCGCTGTCATGGATGGAGAGCTTGATCTCCCGGCCCCGTTGCTCCAGGCTTACTTCGATTCGGCCGCCTACCGGACTGTGTTGAATCGCGTTGCAGACCAGGTTGATCAGCAAACGGCCCAATTCCGCCTCGTTGCCCAGCACCCTGGCAGGGCTCATCCACCGCTTCTGCTCCAGGCTTACCTGGGCTGCGGCAGCCGCCTCACCGCACTCCTCCAGCACGTCGGCGCTGATTTCGGCCAGGTTGCACACCTGCTTCTGGCTCTGGGGAAAGGGTCGCTCCAGGTTGGCCAGCAAGAGCAGGTCAGCGATCAGCTGTTGGAGGCGCCGGCCCTGGCCCAGGACCCGATCCAGGCTCGTCGCTGTTCGGCTCGCGGGTAGCTCGGCGATGGTGCTGCGTTCGGCATCAACCAGGGCCAGCAGGTTGGCGAGGGGAGTGCGCAACTCATGGGCCACATCGGCACTGAATTGCTCCTGACGCCGGTAGGCCTCTACCAGCGGAGCCATGGCCAACCCCGCCAGCCACCAGCTGGCCAGGGCCATCACCAGCATCGCCAGGGAGAAAAC
>NZ_JAGQCR010000023.1:0-22432 GCF_024346295.1 Cyanobium sp. BA20m-14 | reverse complement strand
TGGGGGTCTGCATCGCCAGGGCCTGGTCGTCGAGCAGCAGCTCCACCATCTCGGCCTCAGGCATCCAGATCCGCACCACCCAGGCTTCGCTCTCGAGGAGCTGGGGACCCAGCACGGCGAATGGATAGTCGTGGCGGCATTCCGCCAGCCGCTCGGCGTCCTGCACCATCCAATCAAGGCTGAGCACGGACATGAACCAGCAGCGAGCGATCAGCGAGCTTAGGCCGCAGCGGGTTCAGGGAACGGGCTTGGGGCTGACCGGGTCACTGGGGAAATCGACGCCAATGATCTGATTGTTGTTGTCGAGAATCACAAACAGGGAGTCGCTCAGTCGGTTGAATTCGGTGTTGACCAGAACCAGGTGCTGGTCAGAGGTGCTGCCCGCTTCCACAACCTTGTTGATGCGCACAAAATCTCCGGTTTGGCGCTGCAGCTGCTGCCAGCGAACCTGCAGACTGGCTACGTCGATCTCCCTCTGCAATTCCAGGCTCAGAAAGCTGCGGGCGGAGATGAAGTGGCCAGTGCTGAGGGCCGTGACAAATTTCTTGGCCACCAGGCTGGGGGCCTGATCGGTCAGATCGATGTGATATCCGCTGATCTGACCGGCGCCATTGAGCACCAGGAACACCTCCTGCTTGCCGGCGCTCGTGTTGAGACTGACCTCCACGGTGGTGGTGCGCAGGCCGCGCTGGACGCTGAGCAGCTTCCAGCTCAGCAGTTGGGGCTGGGTTCGCATGGTGGCTGCCACCATCGATGGGCTGCTGGCCGCCTTCAGTTCTGGGGAGAACTGGCTGTAGCGCAGGTTGGCATCCCGGCTCTGCACTGCCTTCAGGATCCGGTTGGCAGCCGCCCGCGCCTCCTCCACACTGAGGCCCGGCAGTTTGCTTTCGGCGGCCTGCTCCTGGGCCGCCAGCCCGGTTGCCGGAATGCCGGGCCCAGCTCCCATGCAGATGGCGCTGGCCAGGGCCAGGAGAGCGAGGCCGGCTGAGCGGCGAGGGGAGCGCAGGTGGCGCATCAGCATCGGGAAGATATTGAGAGATGCTCAGTTTGCCCCAGGGTCTCCATCTGGCCCAAGGTCTCTATTTAGCTCAAAGTCTTCTTCAGCACCAAGATCTAGATCCAGCAGCGGCATCAGTTCCAGGCTCGACCCCTGGAGATCGAGCCTGAGGCTGATCACCCGGTGGCCAGGGCCGCTGGGCCCAGGGGGATCGTCGCCATTGCCAGGGTTGACGGCGATCTGGGGCCAGGCCGCCCCCGCCAGGGAGAGCCGCAGCCGCTGGCCCGCGGCCAGGCTTGCCAGCAGGGGCTGCAGTTGCACCAGCAGCACCGAGCTCCGGCCGGGCTGCCGGTGGCAGCGGGCCATGCCGGTGCTGAGCTGGAGGACGCTGTCGTTATTGCTGTCCAGCACCGAAAGGGCTGCGCAGAGGTCGAAGCTCGGCTGATCGGCCTCGACGGCAATGCTCAGCCGCGGCCGGCCCTCAAGCCGCAGCGGCCGGGGCAGGGGCGCGCTGGTGAAGCAGGCCACATCCCCACGTTGGTCGATGTCGCCCCGCTGGCAGGGTCCCGGGTCGAGCCCCAGGTGTCCTCCCCTGCCCGGAACTGGTCGCCAGGGATCGTGCACCAGGGTCACCTCCCCCCAGCTGGCCTGGGGGGAAAGCAGCTGGCCCTCCTGGGAATCGATGGCGGCCAGTCCGCCGCTCGCCAAGCCCCAGACCGGCTGGATCGATGGTGCTGCCGGCGCCTGCCAGCTGTGGCTGCTGGCGTCTTCCAGCAGGACTGGGGCGCCCAGCTCAGGGGGCAGGGGCTGGCGCTGCAGATGGTGCTGGAAGAAGGCCAGCTGCAGCCGATCGATGCCCCCCTGCCAATTGGTATGGCTCCAGGCGCCGATCCGCAGGGTGGGCAGGCCGCCGGCGAGGCGGGATTGGGCCCAGAGGTCCAGGATGCCGCCCAGGTGGGGGTCCCACCAGCCTCCGAGCAGCAGCATCGGTTGGCGCAGCAGGGTTCGGGGCGGTCGATGGCAAGGCCAGTTGCCGTTTGCAGGCTCCAGCAGCCAGCGCCTGGCCATGCCCTCGGGATCATGGCGCTCCAGCAGTTCCAGCCCCTCTTCCAGAAAGCTGCCCATTTCCAGGCTGCGCCTGATCTCCCGCCAACCGCTGCCATCGCCCCGCCTCTGGCAGCGCTGGGCCGCCAGTTGCAGCCCCCAGCCCAGGCCCAGGGCCCACCAGTGGGCGCCCCCTGTCATGGCCCAGTCGCAGCACTCGTTCAGGCCGGTCATGGCAGGCGCCAGGCAATCGGGGATTGCCGTGGGGTCGTCGCTGAGCAGCTGGGTCAGGCCCTGGTAGGAAAAGCCGTAGCAGCCCACCTGGCCGTTGCTGCCCTCAAGCTGGCGGGCCCAGCGGATGCTGTCCGCCCCATCGGCGGCTTCCTGGGCAAATCCCCCGAACTCGCCGCCGGAGTCCCCCTTGCCCCGCACGTCCTGCACCACCACTTGGAAGCCGTGGGAGGCATACCAGCTGGGGTGGGCGTAGGTGATGGTGGAGGCGATTGCCCGCCCGTAGGGCTGGCGCATCAGCAGCACGGGCCATGGGCCTGGTGCCTCCGGGCTCCAGATGCGACTGGACAGGCTGGTGCCATCGCGGCAGGTCATCCCTTGGTCTTGCCAGCGCACCCCGTAGCGGCCAGGGGGCGGGGCCTTCACTCAGCGCACATCGGGGCAGTGCAGCCCGATCACATAGGTGGTGAGCACCTCGGCGTCCATGGGGCTGAGGTTTTCCTGTCGGGCAATCTGGGCGACGGCCTGCTGGGAGGTGGCTGAGAGCCCCTGGGCGTTGAGGTTGCGCAGCTGGGCGCAGAGGGCCTTGGCGCGGGCGGGGTTCTGCTTGACGGACTCCAGCAGTTGGGACTGGGCCTGGGCCCCAGGGGCAAACGGGCTGGCCGCCAAGACCAGCGCCGCCGCCACCCAGGCGAGCTGCCCGGCTTGGGGGCGGGATTCCACGGTCAACAGTCGGCTACTCCTATTTCAGTTTGCTGGGATGGGCAATTGCGAGGGGGCTGGATCAGTTTGTGGGGCGGCGTTGGGCCCGCTTGATCCAGCTGCGCAGGGTGGGGAGGTCAAGGGTTGGGGCTGCCCTGCCGGTGAGGCTGCGCTGCAACCTGCCCATCTGCACCAGTAGCTGCTGGGGATCGGCCGTCGCCAGGCCCTTGGGGCTGGCAATGCCGGCATAGAGCAGCAGGGCCGCTTCGGCGGGTTGCAGATCCACCTCCACCACCAGCCGGGCCTGGCCGCGCAGCTTGATCAGCCTGGCCTCACTGGCCCCGCCCCTGGCGCCGATGCGGCGCAGGTCTGCATCTTCGAGCCTGGCCAGCTCGGCCCAACCCTCTATGCCAGCTTCCCGTAACTGCACTTGCTCGCGCTCAAAGTGGGCCGGCAGCTGCCACATGGTCAGGGCTGGAGTTCCACCCTGCCAGTGGCCAGGCTGCGGCTGGCTTCCGCCAGCACGACTGGCTTGCTCAGCCCCGGCGCCACCGCTTCCACCCGTCGCAGCCGCACGTGCACCAGGCCATCGGCGCTGTTGCGGCCACTGGTTCGCAGATTCTCGGCCAGCTGCTGCACGCTGGGTCCTGCGGCGGCCTCGGGGAGATCGGCTGGGGCGGCCGCCACAAGCAGATCGCCGCCATTGTCATAGACAACCGGCACGGTCACAGCTCCCTCCAGGCTTACCCGCTGGGTGTAGCTCACCGAGAAGGCCAGGCAGGAGATCGCCAGCAGGGCCGTGAAGCTGGTGATGCCCACCAGGCGGAAGCGAACCCCCCAGCGGCCCAGGTAGCCGACCACGGTGGTGATGGCCAGCAGGCCGCTGGCGGCGCCCAGCCATTGGCCCGCTGTCAGCAGGATCGGTTCAGCGGCCATTGGGGCTGGTTCTTCGCGTCATGGCTTCTATATTGCGCTAGACGCAGCAAGGGCGGCCCAGGGCGATGGCGGTGTTGCCCCAGCAGGATCCCGGCCCCCCCCAGTCGCCTCACCCCTTACCAAAGCTGGGCCGGATCGGGGCGGCCCTGGCCATCAGCGGCGCCGGCCTGGCCCTGCTGGCCTGGGGGGGCGACCAGGCCCTGCGCCGGCTCTACCAGCACTGGCAGCCCCGGCTGGAGCAATCCCTGGGCAGGGTGCTGGGCCATCCCCTCGCGCTGGGCCCCTACCAGGGGCTGGCTTGGGCCGGGCTGCGGCTTGGACCCAGCCGGATTGGGGCAGGCCCCACCGATGCCTCCAGCGTGGCGGTGCGATCCGTGGCCGTGAGCCTCGACCCCCTGGCCAGCCTGCGCCTGCGCCTGCCCGTGCTGCACGTGACCCTGGCGGGGGTGCGGGCCGACCTGCGCCGCAATCGCCAGGGCCAGTACTGGGTGCCTGGGCGTCTGGCATTGGGCTTTTCGCCACCCCGCCTGGATCTGCGCCTGCGCCTGGCCGATCCTGCCTTGGTGACGCTGGTGCAGGGGGGGCAGAGCTTTCGCCTTGCCGCCCGGCTTGGCCTGCGGCCCCATCGCCGCAGCCTGGAGCTCGATGGACGGCTGCGCCCCGCCCGCGGCGGCGGCCAGATGGCCCTGCGGCTGGAGGGCAATTGGCAGGAGCGGCGCTGGCAGGCCAACCTGCGCAGCCAGGCCTTTCCGCTGGCGGCTCTGCAGGGGCCCTTGCCTGTCCCAGGCCAGCTCGCCGGTCGCCTCGATGGTCGGGTTGGTCTGAGCTGGCGCGGTGCCCAGCGCTCCTGTCAGGGCCAGCTGCAGCTCGGCCAGATCCAGTGGCGCCCCGGCCCGGGGGGCACTCGGCTGGAGCTGGCTGCGGTGCCGCTGCGCTGCCAAGGGCAACGGTTGGATCTGGCTCGCAGCAACTGGCGCTGGGCCGGGCCGGGCGCCCTCAGGCTCCAGGGCACGGTCGAGGCAACTGGCCTGGTGGAGGCAGGTGGTCTGGCCCTGACCCAGCTGGAACTGCGCCGCGGTGCATCCTGGGTGCGATTGGGCGGCCGCCTCAATCAACGACTTGACCTGCGCGGCCGCTGGCGCCTCAGCCCCCGCGATCTACCTCTCCAGGCCGCCCGTCCCGCCTGGCTGCTCGACCAGCTGCTGGGCGGCAGCTTGGAGGCCAGGGGCCCCTGGCGCCAGCCCGAGCTCCAGGCCCGTTTCGGCCAGTCTGAAAACCCGCTTTTGGGGCCCTGGAGCGCCAGCCTCGACTGGCGCCAGGGCCGCCTCGCCCTGCAGCAGTTCAGCAATGCCTACCTCCGGGCCCGAGGCGTTTTGCCCCTGGCCCTGCGCCAGGGGAAGGGGCTGGTGCCAGGCCCGCTTGATCTGCAGCTGGACCTCCAGCGCTACCCGCTTTCCCGCCTGGGCCTGCTGGTGGGCAGTCCGCTGCAGGGGGTGTTGGGGGCCTCAGGCCGGGTTCGCGGACCCCTGAGCGCCCTCACCCCCGCCCTGGATCTCCGGATCGACCAGCCCGGAGCAGGGCCGATCAGTTTGCGGGAAACCTGGCAGGGCCAATGGTTCGGCGATCGGGCTGGCGGCGGCAGGCTGGCCATGGAGGCCCTTGCCCCCGCCCCAAGCGGCGAGTTGGTGGCCCGCTTCGATTCCCGTTGGGTGCCCCGCCAGGTGCGCCTCGAGCGAGATGGCGGCTGGCTGGAGCTCGTCGGCCGGCCCCGGGGCTATCGCTGGCAGGCCAGCGGCCTGTCCCTGGAGGGCCTGCAGTTGGCCCTCGGTCCCAGGGGCCGCCGCCAACCCTTGCAGGGGCAGCTCAGCGGCCAGGGCCAGCTTGAGCTGCAGCCCCTGGCTTTCAGTGGCGATGTGAGCCTGGATCGACCGGTTTTTCTTGGCGTCTGGGGGAAGACGGCCCAGGCCACCTTCCGCTACAGGAACCGCCGCTATCAGGCCCAGGCAGCCCTGGCGCCCCTGGCGGGAGGACAGCTGGAGCTCGATTGGTCGGGACTCTGGAACGGGCCGTTCAGGTCCCGACTCGAGGGCCGCCAGTTGTCGACAATTTTCTTACAGCAGTTGGGCCGTGCCTGGCCCCAGTGGCGGGGGGAGGGGCCGCCAAGGGTCGGCCGCGCCAGTGACATCGGCACCCTGCTGATCGATACCTTCGGCGGCACCCTGGACGACCACCTGCAGGCCCTGAACCTGGCCCGCCAACGACTGGCGGTCGATCGGGCCGAGCGGGAGCGGCTGCGCACCCCCCTGGAAAAGCTGCAGCGCTTGGCCGGCAGTGTCGATGTGGATCTGGGCCTGGAGGGCCCCACCCTGCTGGCGGCCCGCGCCGACCTCGATGCCCGCGCCCATCTCTGGTCAGCCGGCACGGATAGGGACCAGGCCCTCACCCAGCAGCCCCTGCAGGCCCGTTTCCAGGGCCCCCTGCGCCAGGGCACAGGCAGCTTCAGCCTGGCCAACCTGCCCTTGGAGCTGTTGGCCTTGCTGACGCCTGTGCCCGCTGGCCTCGGTGGTTTGGCCTCCGCCCGGGGGAGCTACAGCCTCGGCGGCTCCAGGCCCGAGCTCAGCCTCAACCTGGCCCTGGAGGACGCCAGGCTGCAGCAAACTCCCCTCGATTTGGAGCGGGGCCTGATCGAGCTCCAGCAGGGACGGCTGCTGGTTGACCTCTCACTGCGGGCGGCCGGGGCTGCCAGCAGTGTGGATCTGGCCGGCACCGTGCCCCTCGATCCCCGCCAGGAGGGCGTCGAGCTGAGGCTGGCCAGTCGGGATGATGGCCTTCGCTTCCTCACCGGGCTGGCCCAGCCTGCCCTGGAGTGGAAAGAGGGCAGTGGCGACCTGCAGCTGCTGGTGCGCGGCAGTGTGGCCGAGCCCATTGCCAACGGTTTCCTGCGCCTGCGTGGCGGCCAGCTGCAGTTCATCGGCCAGCGCTTGCAGGAGGTTGAGGCAATCGTGCTGTTCGACTTCGAGCGGCTAGAGCTGCAGCAGTTCAGCGCCAAGGTGGGGGAGAAGGGCTCGGTGCGGGGCAGCGGTTCGCTGGGCCTGCTGCGGCCCGGCAAGATGGCCGATGGCCAGGAAGCCAGCCTGGCCGTGGAGCTGGCCGCGGTTCCCTTCGCCATGCCGCGGATCCGGGCCGTGGCCGCAGGCCAGCTCCGCATCGGCGGCAGCCTCAACGCCATGGATATCGGCGGGGAGCTCTCGATTGCCCGGGGCAACATCAACGTGCAGCCCGGCCGCCTGGCCAGTGAGAAGGCGCCAGGGGTGAGCGTGGCCAGCGTGCCGGAGTTGATCGAATCCAGCTGGACCTTCCAGCAACCGCTGGTGCTGCTCGGGCCTGAGGTGGAGAGTGATGCCAGTGGGCTTCTGCGTGCCAGTGTCCCCAACGTCAGGTTTGTGGGCTTTGACAACCTGCGACTCAGCCTGGGCCCAGACCTCACCGTGGGGGTGCCCAACCTGGCCAGTTTCACTAGCAGCGGCCTGTTACGGATTAACGGACGGCTCGACCCCAGCCTGCGACTCCAGGGCGTGGTGCGCCTGCTGCGGGGGCGCCTCAACCTGTTCACCTCCACCTTTGGTCTGGACCCGGATTCCCCCAACGTGGCCGTGTTCACCCCCTCCATGGGCCTGATTCCTTACCTCGACATCTCCCTGCGCACCAGGGTTTCCGACAGCCTGCCGGTGGCCAGTGGCATTGGGCCGGCCGACAACCTGTCACTGCAGTCCTACCAGGCCGAGGGCGCCACCAACAGCCTCGACCAACTCAATCTGGTGCGGGTCTACCTCAGTGTCAGCGGCCCGGCGGATCGTCTCGCCGACAACCTGGTGCTGCGCAGTTCGCCCCCCCTTTCCCAAGAACGGCTCCTGGCCCTGATCGGTGGCAACACCCTGGCTGGGCTGGCCGGTGGAGGCGGCACCGCCGTGCTGGCCACCGCCCTGGGCCAGACCCTGCTTTCGCCCTTGCTGGGCAGCTTCAGCGATGTGCTGGGCCAGCGGCTGAGCTTCGCCCTCTATCCCACCTACGTGAACCAGGCGGTCAACAGCGGCGCCGAGCAGCGCTCCGGGCGGGTGCCGCCCCAGCTGGTACTGGGGGCCGAGATCGGCCTGGATATAGACGAGCGCTTTAATGCCTCGGTGCTGGCTGCCCCGAACCGCTCCGACGTGCCACCCCAACTCAACCTCAACTACAGGGCCTCCGAGCTGCTCAACCTGCAGGGATCGGTGGACAGCCTGGGGGCCTGGCAGACCCAGCTGCAGATCTTCTTCCGCTTCTGATGAACCAGCTGATCGGCGTGGACCTGGGCGGCAGCGCCCTCAAGCTGGGGCGCTTCAGCCTGGCCGGAGAGCTCCTCGCCGGCCTTGAGGTGCCCACGCCCCAGCCGTCTTTGCCAGGAGCCGTGACCACGGCGATTGTGGAGGCGGTGCAGCAACTTGACCCCGAGCACCTGGCCGATCGGGTGGGGGTAGGCCATCCCGGCCCAAGCGATGGGGCGGGCCGGGTGGCGCGGATCGCCATCAACCTGCCGGGCTGGCAGGAGGTGCCGCTGGCCGACTGGCTCGAACCCCTGCTGGATCGGCGTGTCACCCTGGCCAACGATGCTAACTGCGCCCTGATTGGCGAGCACTGGCTGGGGGCGGCGCGCGACAGGCGCGATGTGGTACTTCTCACCCTTGGCACCGGGGTGGGAGGGGCGGTGCTGCTCGACGGCCGGCTGTTCACGGGCCGCCACGGTGCGGCTGCCGAGCCCGGGCTGATCGGCATCGATCCCGAGGGCCCGCCCTGCAACAGCGGCAACAGCGGCTCGATTGAGTCTTATTGCAGCCGCCGCGGCCTGGCCCGCCTCTCTGGGCTGGATCCGGCCGAACTCTGCCGGCGGGCCGATGGCGGCGACGCCGAGGCCCTGGAGGTGTGGCGGGCCTATGGCCGCCTGCTCGGCATCGGCGTCAGCTCCCTGCTCTATGTGTTCACCCCGGAGCTGGTGTTGATCGGCGGCGGGATCAGCGCTGCCAGCGCCCACTTCCTGCCGGCGCTGTGGGGCGAGGTGGAGCAGCGGGTGCAGCCAGTCAGCCGGGAGGGGTTGGCGATCTGGCCCTGCAGCCTGGGCAACGGAGCTGGGCGGCTCGGGGCGGCGCGCCTGGCCCTCGAGCGGCTGGCCTCCAGCTTGGGATGATGGGCAGATGATTGCCGATCCCTCTCCAGATTTGCTCGCCCGGGCGGCCCAGGTGCGTCGCAGGGCCATGGTTCTGGGCCAGCTGGGCGATGGCCAGAGGCGCCAGGCGGTGCGGGCCATGGCCGCTGGCCTGGAGCAGAACCGTGCGGCGATCCTGGCCGCCAACCAGGCCGACCTGGAGGCCGCGGCGGCCGAGGGGCTGGCTCCGGCTTTGGTGGCCCGGCTGAAGCTCGATGGCGCCAAGCTCGATGGCGCCATCGCCGGCGTGCGCCAAGTGGCCGAGCTGGCCGACCCGCTGGGCCGGCGCCAGTTGCATACCGAGCTCGATCAGGGCCTGGTGCTGGAACGGGTGACGGTGCCCCTCGGGGTGCTGGGCGTGATCTTTGAGGCCCGGCCCGATGCGGTGATGCAGATCGCCTCCCTGGCGATCCGCTCCGGCAACGGGGCCCTGCTCAAGGGGGGCCGGGAGGCCAGGGGCAGCTGCGCCGCCATCCTCACGGCCCTGCGCCAGGGCTTGGCTGACAGCGCGGTGGCTCCCGAGGCCCTGGAGCTGCTCACCAGCCGGGAAGAGAGCCTGGGGCTGCTGAAGCTTGACGGCCTGGTTGATCTGATCATTCCTCGGGGCTCCAACGAACTGGTGCGCTTCATTCAGGACCACACCCGCATCCCGGTGCTGGGCCACGCCGACGGCATCTGCCACCTGTTTGTGGATCGGGCCGCAGACCTCCAGCAGGCCCTGCGGGTGGCCCTGGATTCCAAAACCCAGTACCCGGCCGCCTGCAATGCGATCGAAACCCTGCTGGTGGATGGGGAGATCGCCCCTGGGTTCCTGCCGCTGGCCATCGATGCCTTTGCCGAGGCCGGTGTCGAATTGCGCGGCGATGCCGCCTCCCAGGCCCTGGGGGTGGGCCAGGGGGCCAGCGAAGCCGACTGGAGCACGGAATATTCCGATCTGATCTTGAGTGTGAAGGTGGTGCCCGACCTCGAGGCGGCCCTGGAGCACATCGCCCGCTACGGCTCCCGCCACACCGATGCCATCTGCACCACCGATGCGGCGGCGGCGGACCGCTTCCTGGCGGCGGTCAACAGTGCCGGGGTGTACCTCAACTGTTCCACCCGCTTCGCCGATGGCTACCGCTACGGCTTCGGCGCCGAGGTTGGCATCTCCACCCAGACCCTCCCCCCCCGGGGGCCGGTGGGGCTGGAGGGACTGGTCACCTACCGCTACCGGCTGCGGGGGGAGGGCCATATCGCCGCCGATTACGCCAGCGGAGTTCGGCAGTTCAGCCATAGGAGCCTGCCGCTGTGACCCATCCCGACTGGATCCATGTGCAGGGCCTGCGCCTCTGGGCCCATGTGGGGGTGCTGGAGCTGGAGAGGGCCCAGGGCCAGTGGTTTGAGCTGGAGTTTTGGCTGGCGGGCGATCTGGCCGAAGCGGCCCGCAGCGATCGGCTGGCCGCCAGCTTTGACTACGCCCTCGCCATCACGGCCCTGCAGCGTCAGGCCCGCCAGGTGGGCTGCCTCACGATTGAGCACTACAGCGAGTTGGTGCTCGATTGCCTCGAAACGCTCTATGGCTTGATTCCACTGCGGCTGGACCTGGCCAAATGCCAGGCCCCGGTGCCCGGCTTCGGCGGTCGGGTGGCGGTACGGCGCCAGCGGCGCTGGCATGAAGCCGGGCTGCCTTGCTGAGCCTCAGGCCCGGCCCAGGTGGAGGCGGAAGCCACCGCGGTGATGGAAATCAGCTTCGGCGGCGGGATGGTGCAGGGCCCAGTAGCTGAGGCTGCCATCGCTGTGCTGGATCACGGCGGTGATGGCGGCTTCCAGGTCAGCTGATGCTGGCAGCGCCAGGGCCGGTGGCAGGCTGCACCGCAGGCTCAGGCTGAGTTGTTGGCGGTGGAGCTGCACGCTGAAGGGAAGCTGGGCGTAGGCAGGCTCCGGGGCCAGCCCCTGGCGGTAACTCTCCAGGCGGTAGACGTTCCAGTGGCCAGCCGGGGAAAGGTTGAATTCCCAGTAGGGCCCAGCTCCCCGGTGGGCCAGGAACACTTCTAGACAGGTGGTCTGCCAAAGCAGATCGCGGCGTTCGCCAGCCCCTGCCGGCGGGGCGATCCGGATGGCGCTGAGATCGCCTTCCAGCTTGAAGAGAACCTCCATCACCCCGGCGTGGAGGGCCAGAGTCCCGCAGATGGTCAGGTTGGTGGAACTGAGCCCGAAGGGAACCAGGCTGAAGCTCTGGCAGTTCACCGCAAGCCCTCGACGATCGTGCGGATTGCCTGCTCCTGGGCTTCGATGCTCTCGGTGAGCTTGAACTGCACCAGGGCCCGCTCCAGGTTGTGGCCGGGGCGCTGGCTGCGGAAATAGACGTCTCCGGCCAGATGGTCGCTGAAGAAGCGCAGGCCCAGCTCGAAGCTGATCAGCCTGGCGGCAGCAAAGATATGGTCGATGTCGACCTCGCTTAGGCAGGCTCGCGCCGCGCCCAGGTAGCCCTCTAGTACGGCCTGGCAGAGATCGAGGTCGAAGTGGATGGAATCGCCAGGGGGAGCCTCTTCCCCCGCCGGATTGCAGGCCGAGCGCAGGCAGTCACCGATGTCGTAATGCACCAGCCCTGGCTTGACCGTGTCCAGGTCCACCAGGCTCACCGCCACCCCGGTCTGGGCGCAGAGCATCACGTTGTTCACCTTGGGGTCGCCATGGATGGGCCGCAGCAGGAGCCTGCCCTCGGCCTTGGCCGTCTCCAGCACCGTCGCCAGCCCCCGTCGCGCCGCAATGAAAGCCGTGCACCACCCGGTCCGCTCGCAGCGCTGGAGCTGGCTGGACGGCAGGATCTGGTCGTAGGCCGCCAGATAGGTGGGGGTGATGTGGAAGCCAGGCAGGGTGTCGGCCAGCTGATCGGCGGGCAGGTCGCTGATCAGGTTGTGGAACAGGCCCAGGCCCCTACCCACCTGCATGGCCTGGGCGGGGCTGGCGATGGCATCCAGCGTCACTGCGTCCTTGACGAAGCTGGTCAGCCGCCAAAAATCGCCGCCTGCCTTCAGCCAGGGCTGGCCGCTGTGGCGGTGATGGATCACCCGGGGCACCTCCCAGCGCTGGCCGGCCAGGGGCCGTTGCTGGGCGTGGGCGCTGAGCACTTGCAGGTTGGCCATCACCAGCTCCGGCTCGGCAAACACAGCTGTATTGAGCCGTTGCAGCACGAAGCTTTCGCCGCTGGCGGTGTCCACCCGGTAGGTGTCGTTGACGTTGCCGTTGCCCAGCGGCGCAATCGCGCTGACAGGCCCGGGCAGGGCAAAGGCTTCGGCGATGGCCACCAGTTCCGGGACGGCAGCAGCCATCAACCGGACGCCAGCCCGGAGTGGCGGATAAGGGCCCCACTGCTGGGTCCGCGGCCCCGGAAGGCCTCGAACACCTCGGCTGGAGAGCGGCTGCCGCCCAGGCTGAGCACGGTGTCGCGGAAGCGGCGGCCGGTGGCCACGATCTCCTCCTCCTGGTCGAGCCCCACCTCCTCGAAGGCGCTGAAGGCGTCGGCACTGAGCACCTCGGCCCACTTGTAGGAGTAGTAGCCGGCCGCATAGCCGCCGGCGAAGATGTGGCTGAAGGCGCAGAGAAAGGCGTCCTCGGGGATCGGCTCGAGCACCGTGGTGGTGCGGGCGAGGTCGCGGCGCAGCTGCTCCGGGCTCTGGCCGCAGTTCGGGGTCCACTGGCTGTGCAGGCGCAGGTCGGTGAGGGCGAAGTGCACCTGGCGCAGGGTGGCGCTGCCGCCCATGAAGGTGCGGGCCGCCAGCAGTTTCTGGTATTCGCTTTCGGGTAGGGGCTCGCCGCTCTGCCAGTGGCGGGCCATGCCCATCAGGGTGGCCCGGTCGTAGCACCAGTTCTCCATGAACTGGCTGGGCAGCTCCACCGCATCCCACTCCACGTTGTTGATGCCAGCGGCCTGGGGGCGATCGACCGTGGTGAGCATGTGCTGCAGGCCGTGGCCGAATTCGTGGAAGAGGGTTTCCACTTCCTCGAAGGTCATCAGGCTGGGGGTCTCCCCCACCGGCGGGCTCTGGTTGCAGATCAGGTAGGCCACCGGCAGCACCGGCTCCCCCGCTGGGGTGCGGGAGCGGCCGAGGCACTCATCCATCCAGGCCCCACCCCGCTTGCTGCCCGGGCGGCTGTAGGGATCGAGGTAGAAGCCGGCCAGGGGCTCACCGCTGCCGGCATCAACCACCCGGAAGTAGCGCACATCGCTGTGCCAGAGAGGTGCTTCCCCCGCTTCGGTGGCCACGATGCGGATGTCGAACAGCCGCTGGCAGAGGCCAAACAGGCCGCCCAGCACCTGCTCAAGTGAAAACCAAGGCCGCAGGGCCTCGCTGTCTAGGTCGAAGCTCTCTTGCCGCAGCACCTCGGCCCAGTAACTGACGTCCCAGGGCATGATCCCGCTGGCCTCGGCGGCCCCGTGCCGGGCGGCGCAGGCTGCCAGCGCTTCGAGTTCCCCTTGGGCAACGGGGTAGGCGGCGGCCCGCAGCTGCTCCAGCAGGGCTTCGACCTCGGCTACCGATCCAGCCATTTTTGAGGCCAGGCTCACCTCGGCCCAGTTGGGGTAGCCCAGCCGCCGGGCCTGGGCCAGTTTGAGCTCCAGGATCTGCTCGATCAGGGGGCGGTTGTCGAGCTCGCCGCTGGAGGCGCGGCTCACTTGCGCCCGGTAAAGCTGCTCGCGCAGATCGCGGCGGCGGCTGTATTTGAGGAAGGGCACTACCCGCGGCATGTCCAACCCAAGCCGCCAACCCTCCTCGCCCCCATCCTGGGCGGCCTGGGCCAGCAGCTCCCGCAGGCTGGTGGGCAGGCCGTCGAGCTCCTCCTCTTGGGTGAGGGTGAGGCTCCAGCCGTTGGTGGCATCGAGCACGTGGTTGCCGAAGGCGGTGGCCAGCTCGGCCAGTCGCTCGCTGGCGCCATTGAAGTCGTCCTGTTCGGCCCCCTCCAGGCCCACGCCGCGCAGGCGCATGTCCCGCAGTTCGGCCTCCAGGATGCGGCGCTGGCTGGGATCGAGGCTGGCCGAGCTTCGCTGCAGGGCTTCCAGGGCCCGGTAGATGGGCCGAGACTGGCCGGCCCGGTTGCCGAACTGCACCACCGCCCCCTGCTGCCCTTGGTGGGCGGCGCGCAGCTCGGGCGTGTTGCAGACGCCGTTGAGGTGGCTGACCACCCCCCAGCTCCAGCGCAGCCTTTCGCCCAGCTGGTGGAGCGGATCCATCAGCTCTTCCCAGCCCAGGGGGGCGGCCTCGCCCATGGCCAGACGGCGCTCCAGGTTTGCTTCCAGGGCCGTGAGCTGGACGTGCAGCTCCTCGAGCAGCAGGGGGATTGCCTGCTCCACCTGCTCCGCTGTGATCGCCCCAAACTGGGGCAGGCCCCGGCCGCTCAGAAGGGGCGGGGCAGCTGTTTGGACCATGGCGGCTGTTTGGAGCATGGCGGCTGGGGTGACTGCTCCCATTTCAGCCGATCTGGGCGGTGCTCTGCAGGGCGATGGTCTGCAGGGTGGTCGCCAGCAGGGCGGTGGCCTGGAGACGCTCCGCCAGGCCGTTGGTGGTTGCTTCGTAGACGTCGATCGCCAGGCGCGGCCAGAAGCCGATGGCCAGGGTCGGCACCAGCAGGGTGAGGCCGATCAGCAGTTCCCTGGGGCGCATGTCGCCGATGGCTGCCAGGGCCGGAATCCGGGGCCCGAAGAACACCCGCCTGCAGAGGCTGAGCAGATACACCGGGGTCAGCACCAGGCCGATGGCGGCAAGCACGATCGTGATCACCCGGAAGCCAATGGTGAAGCCGTCGTTGGCGGTAATGCCAAGAAACACGGTGATTTCACTGACAAACCCGCTCATGCCCGGCAGGGCCAAGGAGGCCAGGGAGCTGGCCAAAAAGAAGGCGAATGTGATTGGCAGGGCCTTGGCCAGGCCGCCCATGTTCGGGATCGAGAGGGTCTCGGTGCGCTCGTAGAACACCCCGGTGACAAAGAACATGGCCGCGGCGATAAGGCCGTGGCTGATCATCTGCAACATGGCGCCACTGATGCCGAGGGCATCGATCGCCCCGATGCCGAGCAGCACAAAGCCCATGTGGCTCACCGAGCTGCAGGCGATTCGCCGTTTGACGTTGTCCTGGGCAAAGGCATTTAGGGCCCCGTAGACGATGTTGACGATCCCCAGCACCACCAAAGCTGGGGCCAGCTGCAGGTGGATCTCAGGCAACATCTGCACGTTGAAGCGCAGCAGGGCATAGCCGCCCATCTTCAGCAGCACCCCGGCCAACAGCATCGACACCGGCGCATTGGCCTCACCGTGGGCATCGGCCAGCCAGGTGTGCAGGGGGAACATGGGCAGCTTGACGCCAAAGCCCACCAGGAAACCTAGATAGCAGAGCAGGCCAAAACTGCCGCCAGGGGAGCGGGTTGAGAGCTCCGTGAGGTTGAAGCTGAAGCTGTCGCCGGAGAAGGCCAGGGCCAGGCCGCTGAGCAGGATCAGCAGGGAGGCGGTGGCGGTGTAGAGGATGAATTTGGTGGCGGCGTACTGGCGCTGCTTGCCTCCCCAGATGGCGATCAGCAGGTAGACCGGCACAAGTTCCAGCTCCCAGGCCAGGAAGAAGAGGAGGAAGTCTTGGGAGAGGAAAACCAGCCCCTGGGCCGAGGCCTGCACCAGCATCAGGGCGAAGTAGAGGCGGGTTTTGCTCTTGATGTTCCAGCTGGCGGCCACCGAAAGCAGGGTTACCAGCCCGGAAAGCAGCACCAGCGGCGCCGAGAGCCCATCGGCGGCCAGGGACCACTCCAGGCCGAGGGCCGGCACCCAGCTCACCCGTTCCACCAGCTGAAGATCGCTGACCGAACCGTCGAAGTGCTGGCTGAAGCAAACCAGCATCAGTGCCAGGTCGACCCCCAGGGTGGCTAGGGCCAGGCTGCGGGGCCATTTCGGATCACTGCCATCGCCTGGCAGCAGTGGCATCAACAGGGCCACCGCTGCGGGGAGCAGCACTATCAGGCTGAGCCAGGGAAAGCTGGCTTCGCTGGAGGCGGCGAGCAGGGCAAGGTTGGCGTCCATCACGGCCCGGTTGCAGGTCTGGGGGTACGTTCGGCAGGGCCGGGATCAGGCACCGCAAGTCTCGGGTGCAATGTATCAGCTGCCCAGGGGGCGCTAGGTAGATCTACCTAGGGCTGCCGAGGGGTAGGCCAAGGCCCAGGGCCATGCTCGTCCGGGCTGGCGGGGCTCCGGTCGGGCAGGCTCTCCCAGCTGCTGCCCCGGTGCTGGATGGCCAGGGCGTGGGCGTGGGATTCAACCCCGGCCTGGTGCCAGGCCCGCACCATGGCCTGGCCAACGGCCTCGGCCACCGGCCTGGGGCAGAGGGCCAGCAGGCTGGGGCCCGCCCCGCTGATCACGCAGCCCCAGGCCCCCGCCGCGATGGCGGCTTCCCGTACGGCCCGGCCGCCGAGGATCAGGCCCCAGCGGTAGGGCTCGTGCAGTCGGTCGTGCATGCCATCGGTGATCAGGTCGCCGTTGCCCGTGCGCAGGCCCTGCAGCAGCAGGGTCAGGGCCCCCAGGTTGATCACCGCATCGCCCACGGGTATGGACTTGGGCATGGCCCGCCGGGCCTCACTGGTGGTGAGCCGGATGGCGGGGATGGCCACAACCGCCTGCACCTCGCTCGACCACTCGCAGCGCACCACTCGCCAGCGGTGGGAGGCGGCCTTGGCGGTCATGCAGAGCCCCCCAACCAGGGAGGGCACCACGTTGTCGGGGTGGCCTTCGATATCGATGGCCAGCTCCAGTAACTTCTCGCGGCTGAGGGGCTCCCCCACCAGCGCATTGGCGCCGATCAGGCCCGCCACGATCGCGGTGGCGCTGCTGCCAAGCCCCCTGGCCGGCGGCACGGCCAGCCGCACCCTGGCCTCAAGGGCCACCGGCTCCTCACCGGCTTCCTTCCACACCCGTTGGGCCGAGCGGTACACCAGGTTGTCGGGTCCGCCGCGCAGGTGGGCCCCCTCGCTGCCCTCAATGATCAGATCAAAGCGCTCGCTGCCGCCCTCGATGCAGCGCATCTGGAAGACATTGTCGAGTTCCAGGGCCGCGCCCAGGCAGTCAAACCCTGGCCCCACGTTGGCGGTGGTGGCGGGTACATGAACCAGAACCCCGTGGCCTACCCGGGGACGCGCCATGCGAACACTACGATTCGGCCCAGTGTCTCAGGCCACCAGCATGCGTGCCCGGCAGGCCGCGCTGAACTGGCCGATCTCCGGATCGATCACGGCCGTGATCGGCATCTGGGCCAGTACGGGAGCCAGCCGGCCCTTGGCCAGGAAGGCTGCTAAAAAGCCTGCAGAGCGGAGCTGATCGAGCAGTTTGGCGGCCGTTCCGCCAGCCAGCCAGATGCCACCGTGGCTGAGGCCAGCCAGGGCCAGATCGCCGCAGACGCTGCCGTAGCAGCTGATCCAGAGCCCAAGGGCTTCCGCCGCCAGGCGATCGCCCTGGCTGGCGGCTGCGGCGACCGCCGCGGGCAGGTCGCTGGGTTGGGGCAGGTGGCAGAGGGGGTGATCCCCGCTGGGATGGTGGCAGTGCAGCAGCCAGCGCGCCAGATCCCCCAGCCCCGTGCCGCTCACCACCCGCTCGATCGACACCCGCTCCAGCCCCAGCTCGCGGCCAAGCCATTGCTTGAGCTCCCATTCGGCCTGGCTGCGGGGGGCGAATTCCCCGTGGGCGGCCTCGCTGGCCATGGCCACCAGGCCGGCCGGGCTGGGCACCCCATAGGCCACCCCGAGGCCCGTGCCAGCCCCGAGCACCAGCAGGGGGGCCTGGACCTGGGCAGTGCCGGCCCGGATCGGGGCCTGCTGGTGCGGGGCCAGATGGGCCAGGCCATGGATCAGCACGGCGAAGTCATTCACCAGCTCCACCCGGGGGATGGCAGTTTCGACCTGCAGCCTGACCTCGTCGAGTTGCCAGCTGAGGTTCGTGAGCTGGGCCCGGCCCCCCGCCACCGGCCCCGCCACGGCCAGACAGGCGGCCGCCGGGGGCGCGGCTTCCCCGCCCAAAAAGGTGCGCACCATCGGCTCCAGTCCGCTCCAGTCGGCCGAGATGTAGCGCTCGCTGCGCTGGAGCTCCAGTTCCCCGGCCGGGCCCAGCCGGTAGAGGGCCAGCAGGGTCTTGGTGCCGCCGATATCGCCGGCCAGGATGGCGCTCATGGCTGCAGGCCGGCGCAGCGGGCCGCATTGGCCAAGCTGGCAGCTTCGATCAGTTTGGCTACCGCCATGGTGCCCAGATCCCCCTCGCGGCGGCTGCGCAGGCTGAGGCTTCCCCCTTCGGCTTCCGTGGTGCCGATCACCGCCAGCACCGGGATCTTCATCTGCTCGCCGTTGCGAATCAATTTGGCCAGGCGCTCGCCGGATTGGTCCAGCGTGGCCCGCACGCCGGCCCGCTTCAGCTGGCCCAGCACCTCCTCGGCATAGCCCCGTACCTCATCGGTCACCGGCAGCAGGCGGATCTGCTCGGGCGCGAGCCAGAAGGGGAAATCGCCGGCGTAGTTCTCGGTCATGATCCCGAAGAACCGCTCCAGCGAGCCGAAGATGGCCCGGTGAATCATGATCGGCTGCCGGCGCGATCCATCGGCCGCCACATACTCCAACTGGAAGCGCTCGGGCAGGTTGAAGTCGAGCTGGATCGTGGAGCACTGCCACATCCGACCGATGGCATCTTCGATTTTGAGGTCGATCTTGGGGCCGTAGAAGGCGCCGCCGCCCTCGTCGACCTTGTAGGCCCAGCCCTTGCGCTCCAGCGCCCCGATCAGGCCGTTGGTGGCGAGTTCCCACACGGCGTCCTCGCCGATCGATTTGGCCGGCCGGGTGGAGAGGTTTATCTCGTAGCTGCGGAAATCGAAGGTGGAAAGAATCTGCTCGGTGAGATCGAGAATGGCCACGATCTCAGCTGTGATCTGCTCCGGCAGGCAGAACACGTGGGCGTCGTCCTGGGTGAAGCCGCGCACCCGCATCAGGCCATGCATCACGCCGGGGCGCTCGTAGCGATACACCGTCCCCAACTCGGCCCAGCGGATCGGCAGCTCCCGGTAGCTGCGCAGGGCGGAGGCATAGGTGAGCACGTGGAACGGGCAGTTCATCGGCTTGAGCTGGTATTGGCGCTCATCCACCTGCATCGGGCCAAACATGCTCTCGGCGTAGAAGTCGAGGTGGCCGGAGGTCTTCCAGAGGCTGATATCGGCCACGTGGGGGGTGTAGAGCAGCTCGTAGCCGGCATCGAAGTGGGCCTGGCGCCAGAAGTCTTCGATCAGCAGGCGCATGCGGGCGCCGCGGGGGTGCCAGAAGACCAGCCCGGCGCCGGCCTCATCCTCGATTGAAAACAGATTCAGATCGGTGCCCAGGCGCCGATGGTCGCGCCGTTTCGCCTCGGCTTTGCGGCGCTGGTGTTCGGCCAGCTGCTCGGAGGTTTCCCAGGCGGTGCCGTAGATGCGCTGCAGCTGGGCCTTGGTTTCATCGCCGCGCCAGTAGGCACCGGCCACGCTTTCGAGCTCGAAGGCCTTGGCGTTGAGCTCGCCAGTGTGGGCCACGTGGGGGCCGGCGCAGAGGTCCCACCACTGGTCCCCCAGGGTGTAGAGGCTGATTGGCTCTTTGATCCCCGCCAGGATCTCCAGCTTGTAGGGCTCGTTGATGGCCTGGATCCGCCGTTCGGCCTCAGCGCGACTCACCTCTAGGCGCTCGAGCGGCAGTTTCCTATTGATGATCTTGACCATCTCCTTCTTGATCGCCTTGAGATCGGCCTCGCTGAAGGGATCGGGGCTGTCGAAGTCGTAGTAGAAACCGCTCTCGGTCCAGGGGCCAATGGTCACCTGGGCCTGGGGGAAAAGCTTCTGCACCGCCATGGCCATCACGTGGCTCATCGAGTGGCGGATGCGCAGCAGCTGGTCGCTCTCGCTGGTTTTGGGCAGGGTGATCGCTGCTGGTTCGGGGCTGCTGGTGGTCACGGGCACGAATCGCGCAGCTCAACAGGGCGATTTGGAATCCTACGCAGCGCTCCTAAGCTGGCCAGATGGGATCTGATCCACCATTCCCCTTTCCCCCCTCGGCCTCAGATGGGGAGCTGCTCGATCAGTTGCTGGCTTCCCTGATGGGCGACTTCAGCAGCTGGTTTGAGCGGGGCCTGGTGCTGCTTGACCATTGCCCCGAGGCGGTGATGCCGGCGGAGCAACAGAGCTCCTTACGTGCCCGGATCGAGCTGGCCCGCAAAGAGCTCGGCGCCGCCACCAGCCTGCGCCAGGCGGCGCCGATCCCGATGGCCCTGGAGATGGAAACCCTCGCTCCCTGGCACCAGCTGGTGGTCAGCGTGTGGGATCTTTCCGCCTCATTGCGTCTCAGTGGCGTATCGCTGCCGGATCCGCCCGATGACGAGGGGCCTGCACTCCCCGGGGCCTAGCCATATGGGCAGTAGTCGACGGCTCCCGCCCCCGGAGCGCCGCAATCTGGCCCTGGCCTATGGCCTCTGGGCCCTCGGCCTGGTGGGGGTCTGCGGGGTGCATCGCCTCTACAACCGCAAGCCCCTCAGTGGCACCCTCTGGCTGCTGACCTTCGGCCTCTGCTTTGTGGGACAGCTGGTGGATCTGCTGTTGATGCCAGAGCTGGTCGACCAGGCCAATGCCAGCTGGTTGCCGCTCAAGCCCAGCCTCTCTGTGGAAAGGCAGTTGGTGCAACTGGCCCGCCGCAGTGGCGCGGCGGGTTTCAGCCTCAACGACGCCCTGTTGGAGCTGGAGCTCCCCGCCGGGGTCGAGAGCCCTGAGGTGCGCCAGGAAATTGAGCGGTTGCTCCACGCCCAGCTGCTCGATGTCGGCAATGACGAGCGGGGCAGGGTTGTGTACCGGGAGCCGTGAGCGGCCGGCTGGCTCCGGCGTGTGCGCTCAGCTGGGGGGCAGGAATCCCAGGGCCCGGCGCACCCGCTCGAGGGTTGCCTCGGCCACCGCAGTGGCCCGGGCCTGGCCATCGCGCAGCACGGTTTCGATCGCTCCAGGCTGCTGGCGCCAGTGCAGGTAGCGCTCCTGCACTGGCCGTAGGGCTTCAACGGCCGCGTCGGCCAGCAGGGGCTTGAAGCTGCCCCAGCCCATGGAGCCGCATTCCACGGCCGCCTGCTCCCGGCTCCTGCCGGCCAGCAGGGCGTAGAGGCCAAGCAGGTTGTCGGCTTCCGGCCGCTCCGGGTTGCCGAATTCCAGCCCCATGGTGGGGTCGGTTTTGGCGCGCTTGATCTTCTTGCTGATCAATTCGGGCGGATCCAGCAGGTTGATCCGGGAGCCCTCATTGGGATCACTTTTGCTCATCTTGGCCGTGCCGTCGGTGAGACTCATCACCCGGGCACCCTGCTGGAGGATCAGGGGTTTGGGCACCTGGAGCAGGGGGATCGGCTCCCCAGATCCATCCCTTGGCGCGAAGCGGGCGTTGATGCGTTGCTGGGCGATGTCGCGGGCGAGTTCGAGGTGTTGTTTCTGGTCTTCACCCACCGGCACCAGGTCGGCGTCGTAGAGAAGGATGTCAGCGGCCATCAGCACCGGGTAATCGAGCAGACCCACCGACACCTGGTCGCCCTGCTTGATCGCCTTTTCCTTGAACTGGATCATGCGCTCGAGCCAGTTGAGCGGCGTGACGCAGTTCAGCAGCCAGGCCAGTTCGCTGTGGGCGCTGACATGGCTCTGGACAAAAACCGTGGCGCGCTGGGGGTCGATGCCACAGGCCAGGTAGAGGGCGGCGGTGCGCAGGGTGTCCTCGGCGAGCCTGGCCGGCTCATGGGGCACGGTGATGGCATGGAGATCCACCACGCAGAAGTAGGTGTCGTGGCTCTCCTGCAGGGCGACCCAGTTGCGGATCGCCCCCAGCCAGTTGCCGAGGTGCAAGGCCCCGGTGGGCTGAACCCCGGAGAGAACCCTTGGCCGTGGCATCGGCCTCAGCCCTCGCTGGTTTCGGAGTCGGGCTCCTGGGGCTCTGGGCTGCCTGGAATCTCCTCGGCCGGCAGGGCCCCATCTGTTTGCTCAGGGCTGGGAGCCTCTGGTTCAGGGCTGGGGGCCTCTGGCTCAGGACTGGGGGGCGCGGGCTTGCTGGGCCGGGCGAAGGGGTCGATGCGGGGGGCGCGCTCCTGGCGGTTGAGCCGGCCATCGCCGGCCCCGGAGCGCCTCTCCCCCTGGGGCCTCTCCCCTGGAGCCCGATCCCCTGGGGGCCGATCCCCCTGGGCCCGCTGCTGGGCGACCAGCCCTTCGAGCTTGCCCTCCTCGAGCAGTTGGGCAACGGTGCGAATCGCAAAGCCCAGGGC
>NZ_JAGQCR010000228.1:0-5031 GCF_024346295.1 Cyanobium sp. BA20m-14 | reverse complement strand
GAGTCTGCTCAACAGTCCAGCGGTGGCCCAGCTGTTTCGCGGTTAGGGCCTGCCACATCCTCCAGGAGCTGGCGCAGGGCCTGGCCCAGCTGGCCGGCGGCGCCTGTGAGCAGGATTTTCATGCGAACACCTCCCCGGCGTGCTGATTAGGCTCGAAGCAGTGTTTTTGATCCAACTGAGGCTGCGCCTGTGAGCACCTACACCGCTGTTGTGAAGCAGGACGGCGACTGGTGGATCGACTGGGTGGAAGAGGTGTCTGGCGTGAACGCCCAGGAGTCAACGCGTGAAGAACTGCTTGCCTCTCTGAAGGTGGTGCTGCAGGAAGCTCTGGAGATGAACCGCGCTGAAGCCCGTGCTGCTGCAGGTAGCTCCTACGAGGAGCTAGCACTGGCCCTGTGAAGCGCCGCGATTTATTGCGCCATCTCAGCCAGCACGGTTGCACTATTTTGAGAGAAGGCGGCATTTGCTGCAGCCGGCGATGTTGGTAGACATCGACGATGAGGAGCTGTTCTTTGTAAGCGAGCGTGAAGCCCGTCAGCGGCACGTCCCAAGCCGATCCAATAGCAGGCTTCTAAGTTCGGATGCAATCTGAAGGATGAAAGCCAGATCAATCTCAGGCTCGGGTTCACTGGGATCGGGATAGCGAAAATCAACGGCAGCCCGAGATAACCGGTTGAGAGTCATAGTTTCTGCAATCCAGCGGTTGTCAGCTTGATGCAGCAAATCCGAAAGCTCCCGCAGGTTATGTGTTTTAGGAACAGGCAACTTCAACCGCATCAGCTCAGCCTTGAACAGCTTCTCGATGCATTGCTGCACGTGAAAGCAAATGCTTCGCCCATTCCCCCCAGCGCTTGCAAGGATCTGGCTGTCCTGCCAGTCGTCCTCCGCGTAACGGATCCAAGCCTCAACCAGCGGTGTGTGATTAGCCATAGAGGACCTCTCCGTGATCAAGGGCCTCACGAATGAACGGATCTCCCCAGTCGTAACGCTGGGCTGCAGCTTCTGGTCTGCACAGCAACAGGTCTACTGGAAATGACGGTGCCCCCACCTGAAGCATGGTTAACCTCTGCTCGAATGAACTGCCCTCAAATGGCATCACCACCAGGATGTCGGCGTCGGAATCCCAACGGGCCTTACCGCGAGCCTGAGAACCAAACAAAATAATCTTTTGTGGAGAGAAATGCTCCACAAGCCTCTGTGTGAAAGCCCTCAGGGCCTCACGGGTAACCAGGGGGGGTGGTATTGACGTCATTGCGTCCATCATCGCCCCACTTGCAGCGGCCATCTCCCAGGTGACTGGGGTGAGCTCTTGCGTGATGCCTCGCAGGCCGCAGGGCTTACTGGCGAACTGAAGGCCCAGCAGCGATCGTCCTGGTGGTGGCCTTGCGGACAAGTGGGGTCTGCAACCCCTTTTTCTTGATGGCGCCGTACAGAATCCGTACGTTCCGGGGGATTATCGTTATGCCCAGCGCCAAGCCGCAAGGCCACTGGCCGGACAAGACCAGCCGAATCGAGTTTCGCGCCACAGAAGACAACCGCAGTTCCTTCTTGCTCGCCCAGGGGCTGCTGGCGGCCCAGCGGGTGCTGGCCGACCGGGAGCAGTTCGTGCTGGACGTCGCAGGCCAGCAGGAATGGGAGCGGATCAACAGACGATCGGCATGAGCCGCTAATGCCCGCCTGTTTGTGCTTCGAGGTCGATCAAACGGCTGTTGTGGCCTACTACGTCTGGTGCATGGCGAACCCGAGCAGGCCCGCAGCTTCTACGAGTACCTGATCCCGGAGTTAGAGCATTCACCCACCGATCCGTTGCACCTGCTGCTGCTCAAGGGCCTCCGCCTGACGCTGGGGAGTTGACCCCGCACGCAGCTTCAGGCGTTGGCTGCAAGCCAGGTGGTCAGCTCGTCAGGGCCGTTGAAATCCATTAGCGCCTCTGCCAAAGCCTCCAGCTGCTCCAGCGGCAGCGCCTGGATGCGGGCGGTGGTGGCTTCGCTCAGGGGGCCGCAGCGGCGGTTGAGCTGGCGCAGGGCAACCTTGGCGGCTTCCCGGGCTTCACCTAGGCCAAAGATTTCCTGGTAAGCCCTGCTCTGGGTGAAGTCTTCAAGGGTGAGGCCGCCCATGGCGCAAATCTCCGGGATGGTTTTGTTGCGGAACCGTGTAACCAAGATAGTTGGTATTAGCTGGAGTACCTCAGCTGCCACAGGATCCGTCACCGCCTGCTGGTGCAGGGCATCGCTGATGCGGCGCACCTGGCTTTCTGGCTCGAGCAGCAGGCTGAGCACCCGGGCCAAGGGAGTGATCGGCGGCTGGCCGTCTCTGGGCTGCAGCTCCACCCACAGCACCCGCCGCTCTACAAATTCCTGCACCGGGGTGAGGGCGCCGAAATGGAGTCCGCGATGCGGGCAGATCACCACCACGCGCCAGTCCCCATTCCAGGCCTGCTGCTGCAGAAAGCGGCCGGTTTCCGCGTAAAGCCGCAGCAGAAACCCCGGATCAGGGGCCATCTGCGCTTCCAGCACCACCGCTGGTAGATCAGGTCGTTGCGGCGGCGGCGAAAACAGGCCATCCAGTCGGTATTCACGCTCTTTCAACACTGGCGCCGAAAAGCTGTAGCCACCTGCATCAGCCGGCAGATCCTCCAGCCAGCGCAGGATCAGATCCGGATTGCTGTGGAACAGGAAATAGAAGAGCTTGTCGCTCGCCAAGGGACGGAGTGAGGGCAACCGAGGCAGTCTGCTGCGCTGCGGTGTTGATGGAAGCGAATCGATTACCAAGCGCTCCAATCACCGCCACCACCTCCCCCAGCGGTGAAGTCACCGGCTAGCTGGCGACTGATCTCGATCAGCGCCGTACAGTGTCCGTACGTTTCTGGTGGGCGTCGCCTTGACCAGTACCAAACCGCAAGGTCACCGGCAGGCCAAGACCAGCCGAATCGAGCTGCGTGCCACAGAAGACGACCGCGACCTGCTGGATCGGGCCGCTACGGCCCTCGGCACCGACCGCAGTTCCTTCCTGCTCGCCCAAGGACGCCTCGCAGCCCAGCGGGTGCTGGCCGACCGCGATTTCTTTCTGCTCGATGCCGATGCCCAGCAGGAATGGGAGCGGATCAACAGCCGCCCGGCCCGCAGCCTGCCGGGTCTGGAGCGGCTGCTGGAGCGGCCTTCTCCCTTTGTCACCCCAGCGGCAGATCACCCCCAGGCATGAGCCGCTACCAACCGCCAGAGCTGTTGGCGGCCCGTCACCAGCTCAAAGGCTTCCGCTGCCGCTCCGAGGAGCAGACCGCCTGGCTGGTAGAGGTGGCCAAGCAGGCCCATGGGACAGGCACCACCCGGGTGTTTGTCGTCACCGAGGTGGATCAGCCCCACGTCGTTGCCTATTACGCCTGGTGCATGGCGAGCGTGGCGAGCCAGCCCATCGCCCTGCTTGCCCGTCTGGGCGTCGACGAACGCCATGAAGGACAGGGACTCGGTGCGGCCCTGCTGCTGGATGTGATCAACCGAGTCGCCAGCCTCAGCAATGCCATCGGCTGCCGCGTCTTGTTGGTCCATGCCGAATCGGAGCAGGTCCGGAGCTTCTACGAACACCTGATACCGGAGTTCGTTCGTTCACCAACCGATCCGTTGCACCTGCTGCTGCTGCTCAAGGACATCCGCCGCACGCTGGGGCGTTGAACCCGGCCTCAAATCCGCCATCGCCTTCACGGGATTACACGTTGCCTAACACCAAGGTGGAAAGCGGCCACCAGCCGCTGCCGCCTTCGTCGTAGGCCAGCTCCACCATCTGGTCGGTTTCACTGCTGTCTCCCGCCAGGCTGAGCACCGTGGCGCCGCTGTCTGGGCTGATCAGGTCGCGCCAGCAACGCGAGCCAATTACTGGCTGGGGTGCCTTGGTGTCAGTCATGGTTCAGGGGCTCACCATCACCCGGTTGCCAGCACCGCTGTTGCTCACCGCCGCAAACTGACCGCGCTGGGGCGACCAGCAGAGCGAACGCCAGCCCAGATCAGCTGGGGAGCTGCGCACCATCCAGCTGATGCCATCGGCGCTGGTCATGATCCGGTTGCTGGTGCCGCTGCTACTCACTGCCACCAGCAGCTCCCGCTGCGGCGCCCAGCAAAGAGAGGTCCAGGCGTTGTCGGCCGCCGAGCTGCGGCTACTCCAGCTGATGCCATCCGGGGAGGTCATCACCCGGTTGCCCTTGCCGCTGCTGCTCAGCGCCACCAGCAAACCCAGCTCTGCTGCCCAGCAGAGCGCCGTCCAGTTGTTGGCTACGGCCGTTGTCCGCAGGGTCCAGTTGCGGCCATTGCTTGAGGTCATCACCCGCTGGTTGCCGCCGGTGCTGCTCACCGCCACCAGTAGCCCCAGCTGCGGTGCCCAGCAGATCGAGCGCCACTCCTGATCTGCCGCAGCCGGGCGGACTGTCCAGGTGAAGCCATCGCTGCTGGTCATCACCCGGTTACCCGTGCCGCTGCTGGCAACCGCCACCAACAGGCCCAGCTCTGGTGCCCAGCAAATCGAGGTCCAGTTGTTGTTGGCCGGCGTCTGGCGCAGGGTCCAGCTACGCCCATCCGGTGAGGTCATCACCCGATTGCCAATGCCGCTGTCGCTGACGGCAACAAACAGCCCCAGCTCTTTGGCCCAGCAGAGCGCCACCCAGTTCTGATCAGCTGCCGCAGGTTGGGCACTCCAGCGGATGCCATCGCTTGAGGTCATCACTCGGTTGCCCGTGCCGCTACCCGCTACGCAGGCGTAGAGCCCAAGCTCCGGCGACCAGCAGATCGCCTGCCAGCTGTTGTCTGCCGCTGAGCGCACGGCTGACCAAACCACACCGCTGATCGCCAGCACCGGCGGCGGGTTCAGCAGTTCCGCCAGTGCTGCTGCCGGCAGCTGGTAAGTGCCGGCCTCGGGCCCAGCGGGGCGGGTGATCGCCAGCAGGTCGCCTGGTTGGAGGGTCATCAGCTGCGGCGATCAGGGCAGAGCTGGAAGGGTGCTGAGATCCAGCGGCATGTAGTCGCCGGCCGGCTGGGCGGTGGCCAT
>NZ_JAGQCR010000227.1:0-5032 GCF_024346295.1 Cyanobium sp. BA20m-14 | reverse complement strand
CATCTTATCTTTTTGCTCCGCGTAGTAGCCGCGGCGGCTGTCAAACAGTTGGGCTAGTAATTTTGGCTTAATAATCTCAGCCTAGCGATTTAAGGAACTCGCCGATTTTTGGTGCACAGGTCTGGAGTACATGCTGCAAAGAGGTATGGCCCTTGCCCGTGCCGGAATCGCTAATCTCAACGATTTCCATTTTCTCGGCAAGTATGCACCTGGCCTCATCCAGTTGGCCCAGCTCAACTGGCACCATTTCGTCGCCGTCAATTGCTACGGCAAGCACTTGGGCTTCAATCTTCTCAAGTGATAGGGCAGCGTTGAATGTGTCATTGGCCCGCAATTGGTAGATCCAGTCGTTGGCATCTAGTTTTGCGGCGATTTTCTTTGCCAGCCTGGGCAGGTGCCGGAGGGCAAGCTCCCTGGTGGGGGCAGCTCTCCATAGGTGGTTGACCCCGGACATAAATATCCAGTAGGTCATGATGGCTAGGGGAAAGTTGCGTGGGGGCTCAAGGTAATTGCCGCCATCCCAGCTTGGATCAATGAGCAAGGGCTCAATTCCGAGATAATCCTGCATGCCACGACGGCCGGCCAGCGGAAAGGGAGAGGCGACCATCGGAATGATGCTCTTGGCCGCCTGGGGATATTGAATTGCCCATTGCCATGCGAGCCTGCCGCCCAAGGAGCTGCCGATCACGGCCCGTAATTGGTTGATACCCAGGTGATTGGTTACCAGGTCGTGCTGGGCCCGAACCACATCCTCATGCTGGTAGGAGGGGAAGTTCATGCGCAGGCCATCGCTTGGTTTGCTTGAGCCGCCTGCACCAATGTTGTCTGAGATAATCACAAAGGTTTGGCCCAGATCCAGGGGCTGGCCGGGGCCATACATGCTGTTGGCCCACCAACCCTCTGTATAAATCTGCCAGCTGCTTGCTGTTCCATGAATGAGCAGAACCGCATTTTGGATCAGGCCATTTGAGTCAAGCTGGGGCTCTCCCAGGGTGGTGTGGTTAATGCGCGCAAGGGCAAGTGTCTGGCCGCTTTCAAACTGAAAATTGTTGATCAGATGGAACTTTTCTCCGCTGTTTACGGCGAAGGTATCTCGATCAGCCATATTTTCTTGCTTCGGTTTATTGACCCCTAGCCTTGGTGCAGCATTTGGCCATGTTGTTCAGCCAACACGGTGCTTGAACCCTCACCGGGTCTTGCCGACTCTTGCCTCGTATCACCTAGTCAGTCCATCGGAACCCCCGTGGTGGGATCGAGGCGTTCGGCTAGGGCGGCCACCGGCACCATCACCAGCAGGGCCACGCCGCAGATCAACCACTGCTGGGGCTCCAGGGGGGCCGTGGCGAAGAAGCGGTTCATCCAGCCGAGCTGGCTGAAGCCCAGCTGCAGCAGCACCGCCGTGCCGATGCCCGCCAGCAGGATCGGATTGTGGTGCCAATGGCGCCAGCCCAGCTTGCTGACCTGGCTGATGCTGACCAGATAGGCGATCTGGGCCAGCACCAGGGCCTGGATCGCCATGGTGCGGGCCAGGGGCAGGCTGTGGCCATGGGAGCGGGCCCAGAGAAATACCCCGAAGATGAAGCACCAGTAGAAGGTTGAAACCAGCACCACCTTGCGCACCAGACCGCGGCTCGGAGGGGCTGGGCCGGGGGCCGCGGCCCTTGCCGCATCAGCCCCGGTGGCCGGGGCTCGAAGGCCAGGGGGATCGAGAGGCTCAGGGAGCAGACCATGTTCAGCCAAAGCACCTGCAGGGCTGTTACCGGCAGCTCCAGGCCCAGCACGGCACCCAGCAGGATTGTCATCGAGGCGCCGCCGTTCACCGGCAGCACGAAGGCCAGGGCCTTGTGCAGATTGAGATAAACGGCCCGGCCCTCCTCCACGGCCGCTTCGATTGTGGCGAAGTTGTCGTCGGTCAGCAGCATGTCGGCCGCTTCTCGGGCCACCTCCGTGCCCCCCTTGCCCATGGCGATGCCGATGTCGGCTTGTTTGAGGGCCGGGGCGTCGTTGACGCCATCGCCGGTCATGGCCACCACGGCCCCATCCGCCTGGAGGGCTTGAACCAGGGCCAGCTTCTGGGCGGGTGCCACCCGGGCAAACACGTCGTTGCGGCGGACGCAGTCGATCAGCTCAGCCAGGCTGAGCCTGGCCAGGCTGCGGCCTTCGATGGCCCCCAGGCTGCCCGCCTCGCCCAGGCCTAGCTGCAGGGCGATGGAGCGGGCGGTTTCGAGGTGGTCTCCCGTAACCATCTTCACCTTGATTCCCGCGCCCTGGCAGGCGGCCACGGCCCGGATCGCCTCGGGGCGGGGGGGATCGAGCATGCCCTGCAGACCCAGAAAATCCAGCCCCCGCTCGATTTGGCTGGGCTGCAGCTGGTTGGGATCCCCATCGGCCCGCCCGATGGCGAAGGCCAGCACCCGCTGGCCTCGGCCGGCCATGGTTGCCACCGCGGCGGTGATGCGCTCGCCTTCTAGGGGCTCGGCCTGGCCGCTCGGGTTCAGCTGGCGGCTGCAGCGGGCCAGCACCACTTCCACCGAGCCCTTGACCAGGATGCGGTCGCTGCCGTGCAGGGTGGCCATGTACTGCTGTTCTGACTCAAACGGAATGGCATCCCGACGGGGGTGGCGCTCGAGGGCCTGCTGCCGGTCCAGGCCAGCCGTTTCGGCGGCCTGGAGCAGGGCCGTTTCGGTGGGATCCCCCACCAGCCCCTCCTGCTGGCTGGGCCGGGCGTCGTTGCAGAGCAGGCCCGCCAGCAGGGTTTCTTCCAGGGCCCGATTGCTGGCCAGGAGATCGCAGTCACTGCCATTGCCTGGCCAGAGCGCCTCGATCGGCACCAGGGCTCCGCCGGCATGGATCTCCTGCACCGTCATCCGGTTCTGGGTGAGGGTGCCGGTCTTGTCGGAGCAGATCACGGTGGTGCTGCCCAGGGCCTCCACCGCCGGCAGCTTGCGGATGATCGCGTTGCGGCGGGCCATCCGGTTGACGCCGATTGCCAGGGTGATCGTCACGATCGCCGGCAGCTCCTCCGGAATCGCCCCCACCGCCAGGGCCACCGCCCCGTCAAACATCTCGACCCCATCGCGGCCGCGCAGCAGACCCACCAGGAAGGTGAGGCCGGCCAGCACCAGCACCAGCTGCAGGAGGGTGTGGCTGAAGCGGCGGAACTTGCGGGTCAGGGGAGTGCTCAGGCTGACCTGCTGTTGCAGGGAGCTCGAGATCTGGCCCACTTCGGTGGCGGCACCGGTGGCTACCACCAGGCCCAGGCCCAGGCCGCTGGTCACCAGGCTGCCGGCATAGGCCATGCCGATCCGCTCGGCCAGGGGAGTGCTCTTGGCAACGGCTGCGCTGTCTTTCGCCGCCGGCAGGGATTCGCCGGTGAGGCTCGATTCATCCACCTGCAGGTTGCGGGCCTGGAGCAGGCGCAGATCCGCTGGCACCTTGTTGCCCGCCTCCAGGCGCACCAGGTCGCCCGGCACCAGCTGCTCGGAGGTGAGGCGATGGCGCCGGCCGGCGCGGATCACCTCCACTTCGGTGCGCACGGCTCGGGCCAGGGCGGCAATCGCCGTTTCGGCCCGGTTTTCCTGCACGTAGCCGATCACGGCGTTGATCAGGGTGACGCTCCAGATAACCAGCGCCTCGCCGGGTTCGTGGAGCAGCAATTTGATCCCGCCCACCGTCAGCAGCGTGTAGAGCAGGGGGTCGTGGAATTGGCCCAGGAACCTGCGCCAGGCAGGCAAGCTCCCGCCGTCGCCGAGGGCGTTCGGCCCCCAAACCCCCAGGCGCCGCTCGGCCTCCTGATCGCTGAGCCCCTGGCTTGTGCTGCTGGCCAGCTCGGCTGCCAGCTCGGGGCCGGCGCGGCTGTGGACCTCAGCGGGGAGAAGGGGCACGGCTGCTCCTGCGGGGTGTCAACTTTCCGGGACCAGGAGGTTGGCGAGCTCCTCGGCATCTACGTCGTAGACACGGGCCAGGCTGGTTTCGATGGCACTGGTCACCTCGCCGGGCAGGAAGCGCATGGCGTTGAGGGCGTCGTCGGCGATCTCTTCGGTGAGCAGGGTCTCGCTGCCGCCGAGCTTCTCATCGTTGATCACCGCCATCACCCAGCTCTGGTAGGCGTAGACGAGATCGCCAAACTCCAGTTCGGGATCGTTGAAGTCGAGGGCCATGGGCTGCGGCGGGCGCGGGTGGTTGCAGTCTGCCCGCGGCTGGGCAGGATGGCGGCCATGAACGCCTCCAGCCTGCAGGCCAGCTTGTTTGATTTCGCCATCGGCGAGCTGGTGCGCCAGCACCGCGAGAGCTTTCAGCCCCTGTGGAGCACCGAGAGTTGGGCCAAGCTGATGATCTGGCTTTCGCTCAACTGCGGTTGCAGCGGTGATCGGGACGGGCTGGAGGCTTTTGCAGCTGCCCTGGGCCCGGTGATCAGCGGACGCATGCGCCGGGTCTTTTTTGAGCGGGCTCTAGAGGATCTGGAGCTGCAGGTGTTGGCCGATCCCGCCCAGGAGCAGGTGCTGGTGATGCCCATGGGGCCCGGCGGGCCGCTGGACTCCGCCCGGGTGACCCAGGCCCTGGAGCGGGTGGGGCTGCTGCCAGGGCTGGTGGCCCCCCAGGAGCGCTGGCAGCCACTCGATGCCCTGGTGGCCATTCCCTGGCGGCAGCAGCCCTGATGGAGCTGATCGCCTCTTACCGCAATGCCGGCTTCGAGGCCCTGGCCGATGGGGTGCGGGCCTTTTTTGAGCGCCGCACCGACCTACAGCGTCCGGGGGTGGCCTTCGGGCCCAGCGCCGAGCCCGCCAAAATCTCCACTGACATCTCCCTGGTGGCGATCGACCGCTCCGATCCCGAGGCCTATGCCCTGGCCGAGGTGATCCTGCGCGGGGTGAGCGCCGCCCTGGAGCGCTACCTGCAGGAGCGCCCCCTGCTGCGGGAGTGCTCTCCGGATCAGGAGCTGTTTGTCAATCCAATCTTCAACCTCCAGCACTACGCCCCGGGTGAGGGCTTCAAGCGCTGGCACTGCGACTGGACCATCAGCGATGAGGCC
>NZ_JAGQCR010000226.1:0-5118 GCF_024346295.1 Cyanobium sp. BA20m-14 | reverse complement strand
CTCAGGAATCCCACCAGTCTCACCCCAGCGATTTACGTCCTCGGGTCTAAACCCTTGTGCCACAAGCAATTTGGCGCATGGAAGGGCATTCTCGTCCTCGGCTGAATTGAGACTGCGTGTCAACCCGCTTTGGTCCACCCCCGCCATGTCCGCCATGGCGCGGATCGAGAGGCGGAAGGTTCCGTCTGGCTGGATTTTGAACTGTGACCGGTCGAACTCGAAGTTCTCCCCTAAGCATGTTGCCAACTGCTTCAGAAGGAGGATGGGGGGGGCTCGCAGAGGAGCCAGCTGAGCCATCAGGCAGAGCAGCTGGCATTGCCGGAGGGGGTCGCGGCCGGGAAACCAAAAACTCCGGTGGCAGGTACCAAAGAGATTGCTCGCCACCACATCCTGGGCCTCCTACCTGGAGCGGTCGGGGCACTCAGTCATCTCAACTCAGCCTTTCACGTCCGCGGGGTAAAACACTTGTGCCACAAAGGATCTGGGGCATGGAAGCGCATTCACGTCCGCAGCAGGTTAGAGACTGCGCTCGGGGCGCTAGCTGTCTCACCCAACGTCGAGACGGCATCGGGGCAAAACCCAGATGCTGCAACGGATCTTGTGCCTATAAGGGCAATCTCGGCCTCGGCTAATTTGAGACTGCGGGCAAGACGCCACCAGTCTCACCCATGCCGATTACGTGAACGGGGTTAAACCCATGCGCCAGAGGGGATCTGGCGACTGGAAGGGCTTTTTCGTGAACACCCAATTTGAGGCTGACCCGCAGCCCTCTGTCCGGCGTCAAGCCCCTTGGCCGGTTGGGGCCCTAGCCCTAAAAAAGGCGGGCAACTCAGCGCTTCAGGGCCAGGGCGTAGTGGGGCGCAACGCTACTGACACCCAGCTTTCTGCGCTGCTTGCCGTCATCCAGCTGCACTACCAGCCCATCGGTGGGCAACTCGCTCCAAAGCTGGCCCTGCAGCCATAAGCGGTGGTGGTGGGCCAGCTGTGGGGCGCCACAAAGCAGGTATGGGGGGATGGGCAGACCCCAGCGCTCCAGCGCCAACAGCTGGGTGGCGTGATTGGCCGCACTCTGCATAACCTCAAACGCCAGGAAGGCCAGGCCATCACCGCTGGGCACCTTGCGGCGCAGGGCGGCAGCGGGTGTGCTCTGGCGACCATCGAGGCCGTAGAGCTCACCACGGATCTGCACACTTATCGGTGCGCCGAGCCTGGGCGGCACGGTGTCAACCAGGGGCAGCAGGTGCATGGCATCAGCGCCGCTGCGTGTCCACGCGGCCGTGAGGAGGCCCTGGCGCTACTCCAGCGCTATGGCGCACCCGTCGAGCTTGGGGGTCACCGAGAAGCGGCCAACAGCGGCCGCACCAAGAACCGCCAGCCAGTCGCTCAATTCCTGTTTGTCGAGGCTCAACAGCTTGCTGCCCCCGCCGGGAGTAAGCAGCTCTGGTGCAGAGGGGTCGAGCTGCTGCAGCTCTGCCACCAGCCCGTCAAATTCAACGTCGCTGAGGTACGCCTGGCCCGCCCGGTAGGCGGCATCAGCAGTGCGTACGGCACTGCGGAGGGACCCATTTGGGCGCGTTTTGGGCGCGCCCTGGGAGACCAATCGGTGAAAAGTCAATCGGGGCGACAGGATTCGAACCTGCGACCTAGTGCTCCCAAAGCTCGTGACATGGGGTTCTTCAGACCAGTTGCAATAACTGGATTTACTGCCTCAAAACCGTTGTTGTCACAGGCTTTTGCCCTGCCAGCCGATGGCGGGCAGTGGCGGAGCGTGCCAAGCTTAAAAGGTGATTCTCTTGCAGATTCTCTTGCAAGGGGTGTCGTGCGTGCCTGATTTCCTAGAGCCGTGCCAAAAGCCACCACTGCCTCTCGCCCAGCACGGGCAGCCAAAGACCGTGGCTGGGTAGCAGCGCTGCGCTTGTCGCTCACCTCGGATCTGGGACCTCGCAGTGGCTGGACTGTTTCTGAGATGCGTGGGCGGGTTCTGCTGAACGTCTCAGCTTCTGCCGCAGGTGGTGCACGCCAGCAGCGAGTTTTGCTATTTGATTGGGCCGCTTCTGAGCGGCAGGCAATTCATGCAGCCATTCTTGCTATTCATGCCGATTACAGCGATGGCGTACCCCTTGATCTAGCCATCGAGACTCACGCACGAATTCCTACGGAGGAATCGAGCCATGTCGGAATGACGGTTAGCGAAGCAATCAACTGGCCTCAATTAATTCATGGATTCAAAGATCACAAACTCAGCAGTGGGGCAATCAAGCAGAGCACCTGGGATCAGCTCTATTTGCGGCGAATGGGTGTGATCCTCGAGGCCGTTGGCGGAAAGCGTCGACCCATTTCACCTAAACAATTATTGGAGGGCGTGATTGAGTCCTGGAAGGACAGGCCCGGATCGCGTGGCCGTCAGTTACAGGTTCAATTCACGGCAGCACTTTTACGTTGGGGCGTCGATTCAGAACGCTTACCTTCATCCTGGGCACCGCCGCTTGATCTCTCTATCTATGTGGGCCGCAAGCGAGAAGAACGGGGGATTACAACACCCATTGAGGCCAGCCATGTGCTGGATTTGGCAGAGGCCATACCTGATCCACGCTGGCGATTGGCGTTTCAGTTAATGGCTGCCTACGGTCTGCGGCCGGAAGAATTGCAACACCTGGAGATCCAGAAAGGGCAGCTCTGGACCACCTACCAGAAGGTTTCCAGTCGAGGTCGCACCCGATCAAGGGTTTTGCGACTGCTGCCATGTGACGAATGGGCCAAGCCCTGGCAGCTCGAGAAAGCATTTCGAGCTGACCGCATGCCGCCGATGCGACCAGGTCATGGCGCTGAGGACCTTGGCACCTATATGCGGCGGCGTCCTCTCTGGCAGCAACTACGGCGAGAGTATGAAGAGAAGGGCGAGAAACTGGTGCTCTACTCTTGCCGCCACGGTTATGCCCACCGCGCTCACATCACTTGCGAGCTGCCTCCCAAGGTGGTCGCAGCAGCCATGGGCCACTCAGTGGAAACCCATCTGGCGGCCTACAGCCGCTGGTGCGGGGATGACGTGGTGGACGACGCTTTCGCAAAGGCAGAGCAGCGGCTGGCCCATGGCCTACGCGCTCAGAGCTCAGCGCCGTAATGCCGCACGGCCTGCGAGAACCTGCTCAACCCTTGTTCCTCCAGGGTTACCAGGTACTCCTCGACTGTTTTTGGTGGGTTCTTGAGGCTCGCTCGGTGCTGCCGCATCGCCATGCAGACCCGTTCGGCATCCAGGTTCAACTGATCCAGCAGAAACGGATCGGGATGGCAGGCGCCAAGCCCATAACTCGCCAGGGCGTGCTCTGGGAAATCGCCCAGGTTGAAGGTGAGGATCAGATCGGCACCGCACTGGATGGCGGCAGCCAGAACATGGCGGTCATCCGGATCTGGTAATTCCAGAGCTGGAATAAGGGGCTGATAACCATCGACAAGCGCATCACGCACGTGAGCATTCATAAGCGCGCGGGTTCGCTCCAACTGCGCTCTGGAGAGATCAGACCGGTTCCGCAGCACAGCGTTGATCCACTCGTCGTGAATCTGGTTGCTCCAGCGAGCCCGTTAGAGATCGGTGAGCGCCAGGCGCATCAACAGATCGCGGAGTGGAGCGGGATAGAGAACGCAAGCGTCGTAGACGACGGTGAAGCGATTCACCTCAGTAGCCCATGCCCAGCTCCTGGGCCTGGGCAGCCAGCTCATCGAGGGCTGCGGCACGCTGCTGATCGATGGCGTGCTTGTAGGCCATCAGGTCGGCCAAGCGGATGCGCCGATGGGTGCCGACCTTACGGAAGGGGATCTCCCCTTGCTCCAACCGCTCGATCAGAAAGGGCCGCGACACATTCAGCAGATCAGCGGCCTGCTGGGTCGTGAGTTCGGCGTGCACCGGCACTAGCGTCACAGCATTGCCCTGGGCCATCTGCACCAGGATTCCCTGCAGCAACTCCAACACCGCGCCTGGGATGGGAACGGATGCGCGCTGGCCATCTTCCAGGTCTAGGGAGAGGCTGGCTTGACGCAGGCTATGGCTGGCACGGAAGCCGGCGAGATCGCGCAAGCTCGCCCCTGCGGCCTCAGCCGCCTCAGCCGTAGGGATCACGGGCTCAATGGAGCTGGGGAGAGCGACGGCCATGGACAGGAGGAGGGGAAGGCCAAATGAATCGTAATCGAAATAATCGCAATATCTGCAGCATCTGCAAGGACGACGCTCCATGCGGCAATCGAAGCGATCGACGAGCCCCGCTCGGCTCGGATGGATCAGCGCACCAAGCCCTCGGTGAAGGCCAGCATTGAGGCGGCAGCAGACTTGATGGGCATCGAGGCCTACGCCTTCGTGGTGATGTTGGCGTATGCACGAGCCCAGGAGCTGCTCAGTGGGAGGCAGCAGACCCTGCTCAGCCAGGGCAATCACCAGGCCCTGCTCGCCACCCTCGACGAAGAGACCACGCCAACGCCCGCCCTGCTGGAGGCTTGGCAGCTGCACCAGGACCAGGTTGTGCGCTCCTGATCCGGTGACGGTTCGGATCGAAGCCCTTTGACCCTGGCTTCAACGACACCAAGGCCTTCCGCTGCGGCAGCGACAGCCAGGACAACTTTCTGCGCCGCACCGCCAAGCGCCAGCAGCGTGATGGCGACACCCGGCTCTACGTCGCCACTGACACCACCCAGACCGGCGAACCTCGGGCCTGTCTGGGCTTCTACGCCATCAATGCCCATGCCATCGGCTTGGCCGACGTTCCTTTCGATGCTGCCCCGGGGGCACCGCGCTCAAATCTGATCCCAGGCGTTTTTCTGAGCCACCTTGCTGTCGACGGGAGACAGCAGGGCAAGGGGCTGGGGCGCATCCTGCTGGTCGATGCCATCCAGTTGTGCCAACGGGCGGGGCAGATCCTGGGTGTGCGGCTGATGTTGCTCGATATGGCGGGCACTGCTTGGAGAAGCGGAACCGGTTTTTTAGTCTGGCTGAATTGACCTCAAAAGCTTTAAAAAGTCATCCAGGTTCGAATCCCAACTGATATGAATAGGGCGATTAGATTTTGGATTGTAGAAAGATATCCAATATGCACCACGCTCTGAGTAGACCGGAGTCTTGTTTCCCAATAC
>NZ_JAGQCR010000225.1:0-5146 GCF_024346295.1 Cyanobium sp. BA20m-14 | reverse complement strand
AACGCAGGACCCGTTGAGCAACCACAAGCAACGACTGGAGACCGGCGCCAAACCTCCGGCTGGGAGCGGCTCAATCAGGAATCCCTCCAGCCCTGAGAGTGCTCGGGCTTCTGCTGGCGGAGAACCTTGCCTCAGGTCGCCTGACCGTTTTGCGGTGACCCTGCCAGCTCGGTGGCTATGTAGGCGAGGAATCGCCGGTGGAGGATGTTTGGTTCGACGAGGAAAAGAGCTCCTGCTCGAAGCGCGCGATTCTGGCGTTGCTCTCTTGCAATTGCTTCAAGCGCTTCTCGCTTTCGAGCGATCTGAGCCTCAATCGCTCGGTTTCTTGCTCGATGTCGTAGACGGGTCGCCAGTTCAACAACTCCTTCGGAGAAGACTTCGTCTACGCCAGCAAGCGCTGCCAGGGCGGCAAGGTGGAGACATATTCCGATCTGGTCAGCTGTTTTGAGACGGCTGAAGCGGAGGAGGTTTTCATCGCCGTAGTTCGAAGTGAACGAGATCAGCAGCAGCAGCGCACCGGCCGCGGCGTCAAACCAGGCAGCGCTGAGAGACTTTCAGATTGCATCAGCGTAACGAGGGCGCTCGGTGCGATCACTTCATGGTACGTCAGTACTGTCAGCTGGCCCTCCGCGTTTCCACGGTTTCTCCAATTTGATGCGGAGATGCCGCCCCAGCTCCGCTGGATCACGCGCCATCTTTGGCTCTTGAGTCTGCGCCCATGGTGATGTCAACGAATACCAGCTGGGCGCAGCCTGAATGCCACAGCCTGAATATCTCAACCTGAGCAATTCAGCTCTGGAACCGTCCCCAGCCCCAGGGCTCCAGCAGGGCCCTGTTCTCCGCCTTGGTTGATCCGCAGATCTCTCCTGCCACCAGTTCGGCAGTGATCGCCGCCAGCAGCACGCCGTTGCGGTGGTGGCCGGTCGCCAGCCATAGCCCCCGGATCCCGCTTTGCCCCAGCAGCGGCCCCTTGTCGGGCGTGCAGGGCCGGAAGCCCCACCAGCGCTCCATCGGCGGCCAGTAGGCAGCCTCTGGCAGCAGGGCTTCGAGTCCCTCCTGCAGTTGGCGCTGGCCCGCAGGCGTCAGCCCCTCGCCGAAACCCGCTTCCGGCTCGCTAGTGGCTCCCACCACCAGCAGGCCATCGGCCCGTGGCACCAGATAGGTGCCGGGGCCGAAGATCACCCGCTTCAGCGCCTGCCGCGGCGCCTGCAGCGACAGCATCTGGCCCTTGAGGGGAAATACCGGCAGTTGGGGCAGCAGCTGGGCGCTCCAGGCCCCGCAGGCCAGTACCGCTTCGGCGCATGGCAGCCGCTGCTGCTCCCCTGCAGCCGTGCGCAACCTTATGGCCGCCAGGGCCCCGTCGCCGCCGCACTCGATTGCCAGCACCTCAGCGCCTTCCTGGAAGCCCACCCCCAGGGCTACGCAGGCCCGCTCCAGGGCCCGCATCAGCTGGCGGCGGTTGTCGATCTGACCGTCCTGGCTGAAGAGCAGCCCCGCCCGCCAGCTCGGGCCGATGCCGGCGATTTCCCGCTCCAGGGCCGCCCGCCCCAGGGGCTCGCCCCAGGCGGCCGTGGGATAGGCGTCCCGCTCGGCACTGCTGCGGAAGGGAACCACGATGCCGCAGGGCCTCAGGCCGCAGGCCAGAGCGCTGTCGGCCTCGATCTGCGCCACCCAGGCGGGGATCCGTTCCAGGCTGGTTTGGGCCAGGGCCAGCAGGTTGGCACTGAGGCCCTCGGCGTGGGGGGCGAGCATGCCGGCCGCCACGAAGCCGGCCGCTTCGCTGCGGCGCCGGCTGAGCACCTGCACGCAGCGGCCCCGGCGGGCCAGCTGGTGGGCGATCGCCAGGCCGATCAGGCCGCCGCCCAGGATCAGCACCCGTTCGCTGCTTATGGGCCGGTTGGGGGAGCCGGTCATCGCTGGTGCCCGCGGCTTCAGGGATGATGGCAGGCCGTTGCAGGTCCATCAGCGATGGCCAGTTGGGCGCTCCACCTCGAGCTCGAAATCCTCTACCGCGATGGAGCTGGTGATGAAGGTAGAGATGGCAGCTCCAGCTGCCGCCGGATCACCGTCAAGGCTGTGCAACTCGACGCCGCAGGCAACCCGGCCCTGTTTTCGGCCCACTGCAGCCTGAGCGGCAGTTTCCAGGATTTCGCCACCGACCGGATCGAGAGCTGCCTCGACCTGGCCAGCGGTGAGCCGGTGGAGGATATTGCGGCCCTGGTGCGCAGTCGCTACGCCCAGAGCCGGGCGGGGCGTCTCGAGAACCTGCGCCGCCAGTTTGAAGCCGAGCTCACCGTGCTGCTCAGCATGGGCCAGGCCGATGGCCTCTTCCAGCAGCGGGAGAAGGAGTTGATCGCCACCTACCTGTGCAGCCGCCAGGGGGAGCTGCCGCCTGGCGAAGCCCTCAGGCCCCCCCAACTGGCAAGCCAGCTGGCCTGGTTGAAGCGGCCATCAGCCCAGGAGTTTGGGGCTGCGGTCGAGGCCCTGGCGGCAGCTGAAGGGGGGCTGCTGGCCGAACTTTTCGCTACCTGCCTGGCGGTGGCAGACGTCCGTGAAGCCCGCGAGGGCGGGGAGCAGCCTGCCCTCGATCTGCTCGAGGCCCGCTGGTTCGGCGGCCCAGGTGCCTGAGCCCGGCGCCGTTCCATAGGATTGTCCCTCTAGGGACTCGGGCATCAATGGCGACAGGGCAAGGCGAGTGGGAAGCCGTGATCGGCCTGGAAACCCACGTGCAGCTGGGCACCGCCAGCAAGATCTTCACCAGCGCCTCCACCAACTTCGGCGACGAGCCCAACACCCACATCGATCCGGTGGTGTGCGGGCTGCCGGGCACGTTGCCGGTGCTCAATCAGAAGGTGCTCGAGTATGCGGTGAAGGCGGCGCTGGCCCTCAATCTGCATGTTGCCGAGCACAGCAAATTCGATCGCAAGCAATACTTCTATCCCGACCTACCTAAGAACTACCAGATCTCCCAATACGACGAACCAATCGCTGAAGACGGCTGGATCGAGGTGGAGGTGGCCGAAAAGGGGAAGGACACCTACCTCAAGACAATTGGCATCGAGCGCCTGCACATGGAGGAGGACGCTGGCAAGTTGGTGCACGCTGGCAGCGACCGCCTGGCGGGCTCCACCCACTCCCTGGTGGACTACAACCGCGCCGGCGTAGCCCTAGCTGAAATCGTCAGCAAGCCCGATCTGCGCACCGGCCGTGAAGCGGCCGAATATGCCGCCGAGATCCGCCGGATCATGCGCTACTTGGGCGTGAGCGACGGCAACATGCAGGAGGGCTCCCTGCGCTGTGACGTGAATATCTCAGTGCGGCGTGGCCCCGAGGAGCCCTTCGGCACGAAGGTGGAGATCAAGAACATGAACTCCTTCTCCGCCATCCAGCGGGCGATTGATCATGAGATCCAGCGCCAGATCAAGGCCTATGAAGCCGGCGAGCCCGTGGTGCAGGAAACCCGCCTCTGGGACGAGGCCAAGCAGCTCACCCGCAGCATGCGCACCAAGGAGGGCGCCAGCGACTACCGCTACTTCCCCGATCCAGACCTAGGGCCGATTGAGGTGGGCGCCGAGCAGCGCGAAGGCTGGCGGGCCGAGCTGCCGGAGTTGCCGGCCGCCAAGCGCCACCGCTATGCCGAGCAGCTGGGCCTATCTATCTATGACGCCCGGGTGCTCACTGAAGAGCTGCCGATGGCTGCCTATTTTGAGGCTGCTGTGGCGGCTGGAGCCGATGCCAAGGCCGCCGCTAACTGGATCAGCGGCGATATCGCCGCCCATGTGAACGCCAATCGGCTCTCCTACACCGATCTGCCCTTGCGGCCTGAGCAGCTGGCCGAGCTGGTGCAGCTGATTGAGGCTGGTGTGATCAGCGGCAAGATCGCCAAGGAGATCCTGCCGGAGCTGCTGGAGCAGGGCGGATCTGCCAAGGCGATCGTGGAGCAGCGCGGCCTGGGCATGATCAGCGACCCGGCAGCGATCACGGCGGTTGTGGCGGAGCTGCTGGCCGCCCACCCCGTGGAGGTGGAAGCCTTCCGGGGCGGCAAAACCAAGCTCCAGGGCTTCTTTGTGGGCCAGCTGATGAAGCGCACTGGCGGCAAGGTGGATCCGAAGTTGGCTAACCAGATCCTCAATCAAATGCTGAAGGGATAAGCCTCGGGGGCGACCAGTGGTCAGCAGTGCCTGCGGCACCTCTGGTGGGGTGTTTGACTGGGGAACTATGTCTAGATGTTCCGTGTCAATCTGGCTGATGGCCATCAGCCAGATTGACTTCGGACAAGTGCAATCAGAAAAGCGTAATAGGGTGATCAGGTGTAATAGATTGGACGTTGATGGGGTGCTTTGTCATTTCTCGCTGATTTGCCTTTCGCGATCATGCTCTAATTGGAGCCACTTGTTGCGTAGGGTGCTGTCCTTGACCTCGTTGTGATCGGAGCTCATTAGGTCGTCGAGCGTATACTTATTCTTTATGCGCCAACTATTTGTCTTTAGCTTGTTTATGTAATTTTCAACGGATATTATGCGATAGTGATAGCAGATTAGGTGACTATTTGCTATGCCTATTTCTCGCAAGCCCTCAATAAATGGGGGCAATATAGTAGTGCTGCAATCAATTCCGCTTGCTATTCGCAGATTCTTTTCATTATTTTTTTTGGGATGATGATCCCAAATGGCATTAAAATATTTCGGCTTGAATATGCATTTTGCCTCAATTTTATCATATCTGTCCCTAGGCTTATGTATGGGATGGAGATGTCTTTTGTCGTGGTCCAGATTGTGCTGCCCTCGGTGGTGGTGCCCCAGGCTCGCAACCTGCTGCTCAACCCCTTGCATCCGGCCATGCCACAGGTGGCGCTGGTGCACCAGGAGCCTTTCGGCTAGATCAACGGCTGGCCTGACCCACTTCTTATTCCACGACCGACCCCACACCCCCCTGTACGAGCGATTCCGATGTGGTGGCCCGCCCGGCCAAGCTCTGGCGGAAGATGAAACAAGACCTCTGGGCTGCGTTATTCAGCGTTGCTCGGTTTAGATAACCGGGCCCGTGTTGGAATTCGGCGAGGCAAGTGAGGCCCCAGCATGGAAGAAGGGGCTCGGCTGATCCTGGCCCAAGCTGTAACGAGCGAAGAGCAGTCCAGTGCTGACAC
>NZ_JAGQCR010000224.1:0-5165 GCF_024346295.1 Cyanobium sp. BA20m-14 | reverse complement strand
GGGGAGGAGGTGAACAGCAGCCCAACCCATGCCCATCATCGCTATGTGATCAACTTCGGGGAGCGCAGCGAGGAGGAGTGCCGGCGCAAGTGGCCAAAGCTGATGGCAATTGTGGAAAGCAAGGTGAAGCCTGAGCGCATAGACAAGCCTGGAAGCTACAGCAGGCAGTGGTGGCTATTTGGCCGACGCAATCTTGCAGGAACCGAAGCTATTTCTGATTGCGATCGAGTGCTAGTTACCGGTGCATCTGCGACTCAGTACCTAACATTTCCTTTTATTTCAACAGGCAAAGTCTTCAGTCACAAGTTAATTGTCTTCCCGTTCGAGGATACTGGCGCTTTCTGCCTGCTGATCTCACAGGTTCATACGATTTTCGCGAGCTTCTTCAGCTCAACTCTTGAAGATAGGCTCACTTACAACCCGACTGATTGTTTCGAGCCCTTCCCCTTCCCCGCCTCCCTCCTCGACTCCGCCACCGGAGATTCCGCCAACGCCGTCACCCGCCAGAGCCTCGAAACCATCGGCGAGCGCTACCACCAGTTCCGCGCAGAGCTGATGGTGCGCAACAACGAAGGCCTCACCACCACCTACAACCGCTTTCACGATCCCGCAGAAACCAGTTTGGATCACCTGGAGCTGCGCCGCCGCCACGGCGTGATGGATCAGGTGGTGTTGGCTGCCTACGGCTGGAGCGACGTGCCCACCGCCTGCGGCTTCGGGCTCGACTACCTCGATGCAGAAGAAGACGCCCAGCTCCCCGATGCCCTGCAGGAGCGCATCGACAGCGGCGAGCTGTTCTTCTGGGACGCCAACGACGCTCATGATTTCCAGGGCCAGCTGCAGGCCTACGGCGCCATCACCGGCCGCCGCAAGCTGCCCTGGCGCTACCGCTGGCCCGATGCCGTGCGGGATGACGTGCTTGCTCGACTGTTGGCGCTGAATGCCGAGCGCTATGCGGAAGAGGTGGTGCTAGGGCTGCATGCCAAGGGGGGCAAGAAGCCAGCAACAGACTCATCTGCCGGCGGCAAGCGCGTGGCCCGGCCTGCAAAGGCAGCCGATTCGGTCGATACTCAGCAGATCGGTCTGGCGCTGTGAAGAAGCTCGACGGCAAGGTCTCCAGCATTCGTGAGTTGCTCTTCGGGGCACGCTTCGGGATCGACTACTACCAGCGTGAGTACCGCTGGGAACGCCGTCAGGTTGAGGAGCTGATCGACGATCTCACCAGCCAGTTTGGCGATGATCACGACCCCTCTGATCCCCGCGGGAAAGTCCGCGATTACCGCCACTACTTCCTTGGTGCCGTCATCACCAGTGAGAAGGAGGGCAAACGTTTTCTGATTGATGGTCAGCAGCGCCTCACCACCCTCAGCCTGTTGCTGATCTTCCTGCTGCGCGCCCTACCCGGCAGCGAAGACCAGGCCAACATCCGCCCGTTGATCTACGCCGAGAAATACGGCACAAAGGCTTTCACGATCGACGTGGAGGAACGCGAAGCCCTCCTGCAGTCGCTATTAAATGGTGAAACCTTTGAAGCCAGCGCCGCCAGCGATGCAGTTCGCACCATGCTGGCTCGCTACAACGACATCGAAGCACTATTCCCGCCGAAAATCCTGAGTGAGTCTCTACCCTTCTTTGTCGACTGGCTGATCGAGAATGTGCAGCTGGTGGAGATCACGGCCTATAGCGATGAGGCCGCCTACACGATCTTTGAAACCATGAACGACCGGGGGCTTCGCCTCACCCCGGCTGAAATGCTGAAGGGTTTTCTCCTGGCCAACATCCCCACTGAAGGCCAGCGAAACCACTGCAGCGACGTCTGGAAGCGCCTGGAGCAGCAGCTCCTGGGGATCGATAAGGAAGCCCAGGCCGACTGCTTCAAGGCCTGGCTGCGAGCCCAGCATGCCCAGAGCATTCGCGAACGGCGTGCGCTAGCTGCTGATCAGGACTTCGAACTGATCGGGCGTGAGTTTCACCGCTGGGTGAAAGACCACGCCGACCTGCTCGGCCTGGCGAACGAGGCGGGGTTTGTTGCCTTCATCCAGCGCGAGTACACGTTCTTCGCGGGTGCGTACCAGAAGATCCGCCAGGCCTCTGAGCAGCTCACAGCTGGTCTGGAAGCCATCTACTTCAACCACAGCAGCGGCTTCACCTTGCAGCTGCCCTTGATGCTGAGTGCCCTCAGCGTCGACGACCCAGCTCACGTCATCGAGAGCAAGTTGCGTCTGGTGGCCAACTACGTAGACATCGCCATCCACCGGCGGATCTGGAGCTACCAGGCCATTGATTATTCAACGAACTACTACCGGATGTTCACGCTGCTGCGTGACAAGCTGCGGCGTCGCCCTCTACAGGAGTTGCAGCAGGCTCTTAGCGACGACCTGGCCTCACTCCCCGACTTTGACTCTTCGCCCACCTGGGGCCTGACCCGAGGACGGATGAACCGCCCCCAGGTGAAGCGTTTCCTGGCGCGCCTTACCCATGAACTGGAGCAGGAATCTGGCCAGCCCGGCCGTTATGTGGAGTACATCACCGCCAGTGGCCGGCAGGCCTACGAGGTGGAACACATCTGGGCCGAGCAGAGCTGGGCAGAAGACCGCGAAGGCTTCCGCACCTGGTATCCCCAGGAGGAGAACTTCCGGGAAGCCCGCAACCGGATCGGGGCCCTGCTGCTGATCCCGAAATCGGTGAATGCCAGCTACAGCGCTCGTTCCTACGCCCAGAAGCGAACCCCGTACGTCACCCAGAACGCCTTGGCGCAGACCTTTTGTGACCAGGCCTATCAGAACAACCCCGCCTTCCTTGCCTTCTTGCAGCGCAGCGGCCTTCCCTTTCAGAGCGAACCCGAGTTCACCCCCGATGCACTGGAACGCCGCAACCATCTCTATGCCCGCTTCGCCCAAAGGATCTGGAGCGTTAACCGGCTAGATCAAACCTCATTGGAGAGTTGAGATGACAAGCTCCGCAGAAGTTCATTGTCACTCAGTCAATGCTGCTTTAATCGACACGAACGGCAATACATCCTCTGTAAAACAAGACGCCCCAAATTTCTTATGAGCATCTTTGAAAAACTGAACGAGAGCTACGTACTAATGCGTGATAGAGGGGCAAAACTTCTCCCCGGCGCTGGACGTCGGTCCGACTGTGCAAGCGCCATATTGCTGCCAAGCCAACAAATGGCAGAAGAATTTATCCTTCAAATCCAAGAAGACTGCAAAGATATATTTGGAGAACTTAAGACCGAGAAAGTTGATAATCTATTCGCTCTGATGCGCCGAGCATCACAAGAGGGCATCGGCGCATTTGACAGCACATCACCAGGTTTTCTGGTCAACCCTCTTGTTTTCAGCAATAGGCCTACGGAGATTGGGGACGTAATGCCAACTCTTTTAACGGACTGGGCTTGTGAAGAGAATTTAAATGTCCTCTCAAGGACAGGAGAGAAAGTAGTAAGGGCAGTTGACATAGTCCCATGGCAACGCTTTGATATAAGCGATCCATTGGTTTCAATTTGGAGCACGAATGGAGAGCCATTTAGAAACTGGGACTCAGGCAAGCCAATGCTCGCCATGCTGATCGATAATTGCATGCCCATCCTAAGAAAGTGTTCACTCACAGAACATTGGGCTTCACTTGAGGGAACGCTTCCAGTGTTCACCTCTGAGACGGATTTTGAGTTCTCAGTAAGCAGAGGACTTCTGAATTCAGAAATTTCACTATTTGGCCCCTTCTGCGCAGACGGGTACCAAGTCCTAGAAAGAAATCACGAGCAAATTCAGCAGACAACGTATCTACAGGCAGAGGCAAATCCAACTGTTGCGAAAACAGTTAATCACGGATCAAGGCAAAATGAGATATCGAATATTTGCTTATACAAAATTGCATCTCTACCCGACTTTATTGCAAATGTATGCAGCCAGCTTCCAGTTCTGCAATTCGGCCAATACAGCATCAACCCTTATTGCCATCGAGAAAACAGTGGCTACGGCTGGTCATCCAATCTAATTCCTAAAGAGATTTTGGAAGAACAGAATATTGTGCAGACTGCAGACAGCAAGATTAAAAAGAGGTGCGGATCAAAAGGTACGTTTTTTACCGTCGGTGGTACGTGGTCTATTGAAGCTGGGAATCAAATTAATCTTCAGGCCAAATCGGATAGATGGGCAGACAATGCAACTCTAAACTGGTCAGGGGGGCCGAGCATCAGTCTCCTGAGTCAAAGCACAAGCATTGCTCACAAAGACAACTGGAAGGAATTTACCAAGGATGAAAAGAAAGAAGAAATCTTGCGTATCTTTAAAGACAACCTCTCTTGCGATATTTTTGACGAAGACGAGTTTGAAGGCCTGCCAGCCCAAGCCCACCTATTCGCTGCACAACTATGGGACACAATTTCCTGTGAGAAGTTTGTGGCTAGGTTTGATTCCCCTTATCAATTTCTGGCCTTCTTACATCAAGGACTGCCTGCTGATGAGCACGCACGAATCTATGGAGCCAAATCTTGTGGAAGCCCAGCGACAGCAGCTGCGGGGAGCAGGGATATAAGCCTTGAGCAATTGCGAACAAGGCGAATCGAAAACGCTTTGATGTCAATTGCCGAAGATGCAGCAATTACTGGATACAGTCCAGACAAGATCATCAAAACCTGTTGGGTCGTTAACCAGCTGTTTGAGACGCTCCATCTTGATTATGCAGGCTACATCAAAGATCTACTTTCTCAATGTGAATCTAGCGATGATTTATCGGCGCTATGCGAGAGCCTGAATATTGATCTCAATGAAGCACTGCAATTCAAAGACACTGTCAGCCTGATTCCGCCAAGCGAAGGATTGCAGATATTGCAAGACATTATCACCCCAAATTGCTTGCAAAAAATTAACAAAAAATCTTCCTACTTTGCCGCCAATGGCCTTCTTGACCTGGCCCACAAAGGCAACTCTTTAAATATTGACTATTCAACGGCATCGATCCAGTTTGTAAAATCACTTGAGGTCCAACTTGGTGATTTATTCCGTATCTGGTTGCGATCCGTAAGCCCTGAAGCAATCAGCCTCGACAGCACGCGCAGCACCAGAGACATAAATGCTTATTTTGAGACCAATAAGATGTTTACCATTGGAACAATGGCCTACCTATTGCGAGAAGTCAATGAATCCATGCGTGTTTCA
>NZ_JAGQCR010000223.1:0-5167 GCF_024346295.1 Cyanobium sp. BA20m-14 | reverse complement strand
CGCGCCTGGGAGTATGCCCGCAGCGGCAATGTCACCTCGATCCGCTTTGAGGGGCGGCGAGTGCATGCCCGAGTGCAGGGCACCGACGAAGAGCCTTACAAGGTGAAGCTCTGGCTCGACGTGCTCCACGACGACGACTGGAACTACGTGCTCGACGCCCTCACCCAGAAGGCGCGCTGGTCGGCCCAGCTGCTGGCCGGCGTCATGCCCCAGGACATAGAGCGCGCCTTCGCGGCCAGCGGCAAGCGCCTGTTTCCGTTCAAGTTGCAGGAGGTGCGCAGCGAGTGCAGCTGCCCCGATAAGGCCAACCCCTGCAAGCACGTCAGCGCCGTCTACTACCTGATGGGCGATCGCTTCAGCGAAGACCCCTTCGTGTTGTTCCAGCTGCGCGGCCGCACCCGGGCCCAGCTGCTGGCCGACCTGGCCAAGCGGCGGCGCAAGGCGCTGGCAAAACAGGCCAGACAGGCTGCCGCCAAACAGGGCTCCCAGCCGGGCGCCGCAGTGGCGCTGCAGCCGGTGCATCCAGCCATCAAGGACCCAAACCGCTGGTGGCGCTACGGCGCAGCCCTCGATTCGGATCTGGTGGTGATCACACCAGCCCTGGAGGGCGACACCGGCCTCGATGCCGCCGGTCCCCTGCCCCTGGCAGAAGAACCCCGCTTCCCCGAGGCCAATCTCCACTTCCTGGAGCACCTCAAGGCCCACGGCCAGCAGCTGGCGGCCCTGGCCATGGCCAAGGCCATGGGCCCGGCCAACGGTGATGACAGCTGAGCTCCCCAGCCCGCCCCCCTGGCTGACGCCGGCGGCCCAAAGCCTGGCCCTGTGCCTGCTCAGCAATTACCAGCGCGCCTTCGGCACCCCTCTGATCGCCGGCCTAGCCGCCGACGCCTCGCCCCAGCTGGTGGCCCAGGAGCTGTTTGCCGCCGAGCTGGTGCTGCTGGCCCATGACGGCGCCGATCCCAGCAGCGAGCCAGGGCCAAGACTGATCTATGCCAACCGGGCGGCCCTGCGCCTATGGCTGCGCCCCTGGCCCGAGCTGGTGGGTATGCCGTCGCGGCTCACCGCCGAGCCCGCCGAGCGGGCCAGCCGCCGCCAGGCGTTGGTGGCAGCCCAAGCCAAAGAAGCGATCTCGGGCTACCGGGGCATCCGCATCGACAGCCGCGGCCGCCGCTTTGCCATCGAAGCCGCCCGCCTCTGGACCCTGCGCGATAGCTCAGGCCAGCCCTGCGGCCAGGCCGCCCGCTTCAGCCGCTGGTGGCTGTTGTGATGCACCCAGCTGTTGTGAAGGCAAACCTGTTGTGATCGCCGCCATCCCAGCGCCGCCACCCCAACTACCCGCCGAGCTGCGGCCCCTGCTCACAACCCTGCAGCAACGGGGTTTTCAGGTGCGGCTGGCCCCGCCGCCAGTACGCGGCGCCTACGGGCTGTTCCAAGCCAAAACGCGCACCCTCTGGATCGCGCCGGTGGCCTTCGAGCTGGGCATCGGCCGGCAGGTGTTCCTGCATGAGGCCATTCACGCAGCCCAGAGCTGTCCCACCGGCGTGCTGCAGCCCTTGGGCTGGAGCGTGCGGCTCAACCCGGTGGTGGAGCAGGAGATCAGCGGCATCCTCACCACCCGCTACCACCACGGCAACCGGCAACTGGAGCGGGAAGCCTTCAGCGTGCAGGGCCATCCCGACGCCATCGGCCGGGTGATCGCCGCCTTAAAGCAGCGCTGCCGGTTGCCCCTACCTGCCAGTGGTGCCAACCGAACGGGGCCGTAAGGGCCGAACCAAAACGGGCGGTCTACCCCCTGCCGTCGCCCGGCTGGCCGCAGCACATTGGCTGTGTCCCGGAGAACATCCGATGCTCACCCTGCACCAACATCCCTTCGAGTTACTCGAGCAACAACTGCGCGCTGCCGAGCGTCCCGCCGCCGAGCGAGTGCCGGCCGCCGAGGTGCACGAAACCGACGACGCCTATGTAATCGCCCTTGAGCTTCCCGGTGTCGATAAGACCTCGATCGACGTCAAGGCCACCGACCGCAGCCTGGTGATCAACGCCGAGCGCCGCCAGCCAAGCCCCGATGCCTCTTCCCCGGTCGCCAAACAGACCTCCTTGATCAGCGAATTCCGCTACGGCACCTGGAGCCGCAGCTTCCGCTTCCCCGGCGGCATCAACCGCGAAAGCCTGCAAGCCCACTACCGCGACGGCCTGCTCACTGTGACGGCACCTAAGGCCCAGAACCTCACCACCGTGCAGGTGCAGGTGGAGGGCTGATCAGGGCCGAGCGGACACGAGAGAGAAGAGAAACCTCCCAGGCCCGGCCCACCCGCCGGGCCTTTTTTGTCGGCGGGCTTCCTACAGTTAGGAAAATCGCGGATCGATCCATGGTTGGTGCCGTCGCAACCGCAGTCCGGCTCAGCCTGCAATGCGAGCCGATCGGCCCGGACACCACCACGATCCGCTCGCTCGACTGGGACCGCAGCCGCTTTGATATTGAGTTTGGCCTGCGCAACGGCACCACCTACAACAGCTTCCTGGTGCGGGGCGAGCGCACCGCCCTGATCGATACCAGCCACCTCAAATTTGAAGGCAGCTGGCTGCCGCTGCTGCAGGAGCTGATCGACCCCAAAGCAATCGATCACCTGATCGTGAGCCACACCGAGCCCGACCACTCGGGACTGATAGGCCACCTGCTCGAGCTCAACCCCGAGATCGAGATCGTGGGCTCCAAGGTTGCGATCCAGTTTCTTGAGAATCAGGTGCACCGGCCCTTCAAAAGCCGGGCGGTAAAAAGCGGCGAAGAGCTCGATCTGGGCACCAACCCCACCAGTGGCGTGGCCCACCGCTTCGAGTTTCTCAGCGCTCCAAACCTGCACTGGCCCGACACGATCTTTTCCTTCGACCACGGCACCGGCATCCTCTACACCTGCGATGCCTTTGGCCTGCACTACTGCTCCAAGGAGCTGTTCGACACCGATCCCGGCGCCATAGCCCCAGATTTTCGCTTCTATTACGACTGCCTGATGGGCCCCAACGCTCGCAGCGTGCTGCAGGCGATGAAGCGCATGGATGGGTTGCCCGAGATCACCACGGTGGCGGTGGGTCATGGGCCCTTGCTGCGCCATCACCTCGGCCTCTGGCTGGATGACTACCGAACCTGGAGCAGTGAGCGCAGCACGGGCGAAAACTATGCGGCAGTTTGCTATCTGAGCCAATACGGCTTCTGCGACCGCCTCAGCCAGGCGATTGCCCGCGGCATCGGCAAGGCCGGCGCCGCAGTGCAGCTGGTGGATCTGCGCGCCACCGACGCCCAGGAGCTCAGTGCCCTGATCGGTGAAGCCAGTGCCGTGGTGGTACCCACCTGGCCAGCCCGGCCCGATGCCGAGCTGCAAGCTTCGATCGGAACCTTGTTAGCGGCCCTCAAACCGAAGCAGTGGGTGGGCAGCTACGACGCCTTCGGCGGCAACGACGAGCCGATCGACACCGTGGCCAGCCAGTTGCGCAGCCTCGGCCAGAAGACCGCCTTTGAACCGCTGCGGGTGCGCCAGGTGCCTGGCGGCAACGACTATCAGCGCTGCGAGGAAGCCGGCACCGACCTAGGCCAGCTGCTAACCAAGGAGAAGACAATCGCCGCGATGAAGTCTCTAGATGCCGATCTCGACAAGGCCCTGGGGCGCCTCTCCGGGGGGTTGTATGTGGTGACGGCGCGGCAGGAGACACCGGAGGGCACGCGCAGCTCAGCGATGGTGGCCAGCTGGGTGAGCCAGGCAAGTTTCGAGCCCCCCGGCCTCACGGTGGCGGTAGCCAAAGACCGGGCCATCGAGGCGCTGCTGCAGGTGGACGATCGCTTCGTGCTCAACATCCTGCGGGAGGACAACCACCAGGAGCTGCTGCGCCATTTCCTCAAGCGCTTCCCGCCCGGAGCCGACCGCTTCGCCGGGGTAAGCACCCTCGAGGGCGCCGCCACGGGCGGCCCGGTGCTCGGTGATGCCCTGGCCTACCTGGGCTGCCGCGTGGTGCAACGCCTCGAGGGCCCCGACCACTGGATCATTTACGCCGAGGTGGAGCAGGGGAACGTGGCCGACACCGAAGCCAGCACCGCCGTGCACCACCGCAAAGTCGGGAACCACTACTGATGGGCAGCCCTGCCGAGCCCGGCCCCAGCCGACGCGTCATCCAGCTCCCCATCGAGCCGGGGCTGATCTGCCTCAAGGGGCTGAGCCCCAACCGGCTGCGCTTCGAGGTGGAATACGGCCTGGAGCGCGGCACCACCGCCAACAGCTTCCTGTTCCAGGAGGTGCCCCTGCTGGTCCATCCCCCCGGCGGCTCCTTTGCCGAGCCCTTCCTGGCAGAGCTGGCGAAGCTGGTGCCGGCCGAGGCCCCCTTGAAGGTGGTGGTGGGTCACGTCAACCCCAATCGGGTAGCCCTGTTGCACCAACTGGCGGCCCGCTGGCCCAACCTGCTGCTGGTGAGCTCCAACACCGGCGCCAAGCTGCTCGCAGAGCTTTGGAACCTGCAGAAACCGGTCGCCCCCGGCAGCGAGACAACCCCCGAGCCGATCCCAGCGCTACCTCGGATCGATGTGGTGAAGCAGGAGGCCAGCCGCAACCTCGTCGACGGCCACGTGCTGCGCCTGATTCCCACCCCCACCCCCCGCTGGCCCGGGGCGCTGATGGCCTTCGAGGAGACCAGCGGCCTGCTGATGAGTGGCAAGTTTTTCGCGGCCCACCTCTGCAGCGAGAGCTTCGCTGAGGCCAACCGCAGCAGCAGTGAGGAAGACCGCCGCTACTTCTACGACTGCCTTATGGCACCGATGGCGCGCCAGGTGGAGTCGGTGGTGGAGCGGCTCGAAGCCCTCGACATCCGCACCATTGCGCCCGGCCACGGGCCGGCGATCAGCGAGAGCTGGCGCAGCCTCCTCAACGACTACCACCGCTGGGGCGCAACCCAGGAGCGGGCGCGCCTATCGGTGGCACTGCTGTTTGCCAGCGCCTACGGCAACACGGCCGCCATCGCCGATGCCCTCGCCCAGGGGGTCGCCCGTACCGGCGTGCGGGTGGAGAGCATCAACTGCGAGTTCACGCCACCTGAGCAGCTGCTGGCGGCGATCCGCAGCTGCGATGCGATTTTGATCGGCTCTCCCACCCTTGGCGGCCATGCCCCCACACCGATCGTGTCAGCC
>NZ_JAGQCR010000222.1:0-5171 GCF_024346295.1 Cyanobium sp. BA20m-14 | reverse complement strand
GGTTTCTGAATTCGCCGACCAAGGGCCTCGAAGGCGGCATCCGGTCGGGGACGCAAGCAATGATCGCCGACCATCGAGGCCTTGGATCGAGCGAGGGACCCGATGACATTCTTGCTGCAGATCCCACCCTTATGATATGTTTGATTATAATTAAAATGATTTTCGTGCACACGTGCAGCAGGACTCAGTCTTGTTGCAGCTGAATGAGTGCACGCGACCATGACGCCCCCTGAAAACCCCGACGCTTCAACCGATTGCCCCCCTGCCGGGGCAGCTGCTGTCGATGGGGATGTGTACCGCTGCTGCAAGTCGATTCCGCCTTCGGACCGGGACATGCAGACCAACGAGGAGTCCGGTCGACTTCTCGAAGCGGATCCCTGCCTGCGCCGGGCGCTTTCGGTTTTCCGTTCCGAGGCGGATGCGCAGCATCAGCTGCGTCTGTTTTGACGCTGGCGGAGAAGGTTCGTAGCGAAAGCGGCACTAGACGGTGGCCACGGCCGGTCGATGTTGACGTCAGGACAGCAGCCCACGCACACAAGTTGGTGGCCGGCGGAATCGCTGAATCCCGCGGCGCGCGCGGCACTGTTCGTGTTGGTTTGCGAGGTGCAGCTATGACGTCATGGCCTCCTCTCGACTCGCTCCAGGTGGTGCAACTCGATTTCCTCGGGGCACTCACGCCTTCCGAGGTGCTCTACGAGTTTGAAGGCCCCTGCATTTTCACGGCCCGGGCAGCGCACGGGGCCGCAGTTCTGGCCTACCTGTCGGAGGACCTCGAGGACGAGCAGCGTCTGCGCTACATCGTCGCGACCACGTCTGAGCGGACTGTCGACGAACTCAAGTGCGGCGTGATTTCGGTGCGTGAAGCGCTCGATCGAGGGTCACTTTGGGTGGTTGACTTCGACTACGGACATCGCCCCGTGCGGGCGTTTTCTGTTCGCAGCGAGCAACTACCAGAGGATGCCATGCCTCTGAGCGGCACCATGCTTTGGTCCTCGCTCGAGCCCGCCTTGACGGTGAGGCTCGAGGGGAGCGACATCCAGAAAGGTCGAATTCCGGCGGCTGCGTTCACCCAGGCAGCTGAGATCGCCGGCAAGGCTCTCAAGCCCGTGTTCGAGTGGGCAGCGCGCGATCTTCGACAAGACACGAGCGGTCGACCTCCTGAGTGGCTCCGTGACCTCTATGCGATGCCTGCCCAGCGGTTCGCATTCGGAAGCCTCGAAGTGGCGTTTGGTCAGATCCGTCTCGGTACGGAGTTGCAGTCGACGTTGCTCTTCGACCACGAGCGCTTGCCCACTCCGCTCGAGATCCAGGAAACGGGCTGGTCGGCTCTACGGGAGGGGTTCGCGTGGGCTGTTTCTCAAGACTCAGTTCCGTCTGGCGAGGGCAATGAGGAGAAGTGGCTTGCGATACTTGAGTCGATGAGGCGGCTCGCACCAGCGTCTGCCGGACCGGTGTCCGCGATTGAGGTGTGGGGCTCCATCATGGGGGCCCAGGATCGTCGATTGAGATTGGATAGGAATTCCACCAAGCGAATCCGAACGGCACTAACGGAGCTGAAGAAGCGCCACGATGTTGAGTTGCGCGTGTTCACCGGGCGCGTTCGTGACTTGGACCTTGACAAGCTCACGTTCATTTTGCGCGACGTCGCTGGCGAGGAGGGGGATGTGCAGCTCGCTCTTGACGACGAGCGATTGCTTGAGACGGCACGCGAGGCCCACTACCAGGAACTCGAGGTGAATGTAGCGGCTAGAAGCGAGGACAAGAAGCTCTGGTCCGCTACAGAAATCGAGTTCGCTAGCAGTGAAAGTACCGACGAGTAGAGGCCAGTTTCCAGCCCTCAGCGGATTCGCATGTAATTCAAGAGCATCTACGTGAAGCGCAGGTGAGTTCTCGGAAGCAGGAATAGCCCAAAGCTAGAATTCGGCCGCGCTAGGTGGCGTCAGGCAAGGGCTATGGCCGACTCGGTGCTAGCTGGCATGGTCTGCTACCGCCGTCGCGGCCCGAGCACACCAGCATTTCTTCAACGCTAGCGACAATGGCCGTTCGGCCACCGATGCAATCTCAGGTCTGTCCAACTCATTGTTAGATAGTTCCGAGAGCCAGGTTGGACCGCCATGCTTCTTTCCAGTAACCAAGGTAGCGCCTTTGCGTGATCTCACCAACTTCAGCTCTCACATGACTTTTGAGTCGATGTGAGTCAACGCTAGCTGTGGTTTGCGAGTCCGCAAAACACCTGCCCACCCCGTAATACAATCTGTATGTCGTAGTGGTCAACGCTATCTCTCCCAGAATCAAAAGACTTTGCGTGCTTAACAACTGCAGTCGTTGCTGTTGACCTCATTGCGATCTTCGGTTTGCTGGCCTATCTAACCGTAGAAGCCCACGCCCAACGCTTCTGGCAAGGCGTCTGGTGCTGGGGAAATCTCCTCCACCACTGGACTTCCTCCATGACCAGCGCATTAGCTGCTGAGCCGAACAAGGTGCTGGCATCCGGGACCGCCATGCTTAACAAGGAGGGGTGCTGACTGGAGGCCCTATTCACTACGCGGTGTTCTTCTGCACGGATCACGGCTTTGGCATCGAGATGGTGCAGGCCCTCGACGAGGCCCATGCCGTGGACATCGTTCAGGCCGTCCAGCCCGGTGCCGTTGCCCAGGCGGTGCCGGCGGCCTCACTGGAAGGAAAGGACAGGCACAGGCTTCTGTCGGACTGGATGGACGCGCTGGAGCAGTCCATGGCCAGTCAGGGAGGGCCAGCGCTCCCAGACCCGCTGACCCTAGTGAGCTCAGAGCACGATCACCCGGGCGGCTGACCCCCAGATCAGCTGCTGATTGCTGGCCAGCAGCAGGGCCTGCTCACGCGGCAGCCAGTGGGGATCGGCGCAGATCTGACCCTCGCCATCGAGGAACAGGTGCCGCGCCTTAGTGCTGCCCTTGACGGCCAGACGGAAGGAGATCAAGCGGATCGGGCAGGCCGGCTCAACGGGAATGGTGGCCATGGCGGTGTGACAAGCAGGACGTGACCACCACCGCGCCCCGTTGCACCGGGGCACCCTGCGGAGCGCCTGCCGAACACTCCGCCAGCCACCACCCCATTCCCTGAGCTGACCACCAACCAACCGCCCTGACGGTACCTGGCAACAGCTGCTGTTGTCACTGGGGCAAGGCCCCGGGAGAGTGCCCTTGGGCCTGACCTTGATCGAGGCGCAGAAGTATGCCCGCCGCGCTGAACAGCTGGCGGTGCTCAAGACCTTTGCCGAGGGGGAGCTGCTGCGCCGCCTGCCCTTCCGCAATCTTGTCGGTGGCTCATTGAGCTTCCCGGCTGAAACCAAGCTGCCCCGCGTTGGCTTCCGGGCAGTGACTGAGGGCTACCGCCAGAGCTATGGCGTCATCAACTCCGATTCGGAGTTTGTGCATCTCTTTGGTGGGGACCTGGATGTGGACCGCTCGATCGTTGACCTGCAGGGCCCCGAGGCCCGTGCCGCCCAGACCGAGATGAAGGTGCGCTCGATGCGCCTCACCCTGGAGGCCGCGATCATCAACGGCGATGACACCTTTGATCCGCGGGCCTTCAACGGGCTGAGCAAGCGCCTGGCACCTGGAGACGATCAAACGATCGACAACGGTGGCAGCACTCTCAACCTGCTGGCGCTGGAGGCATTGAGCGACAGCGTGATCGGCTACGGCGGCGACAAGGTGCTGATCGCCAGTAAGGCCGCCCGCCGCCAGATCAGCACCGCCTCCCGCCAGGCCGGTGGGGAGCTGTATGAGGTGATCGACGGCCGCCACTACTTCGAGGGGATCGAGATCCTGCTGGTGGAGGAGGACGCCGAGGGCCATGCCGTCCTCGGTTACGACGAACCGGCAGGCACCACCTCGATCTACTGCTGCGTACTGGGTGATGCGGCGGTCTGCGGTCTGCAGGGGCCCTTTGAGGGCAGGTATGGCATTGCGGTGCGTGATTTCGGGGAGGTGCATGACGCACCGGTGTTCCGCACGCGGGTGGATTGGTACGTGGGCTTTGCCGTCTGCAACCGCAAGGCCGCTGCGCGGCTTTACAACGTGGCGCCCATGCCGCTGGTGCTGCCCTAAGCGCCAGCCCCAACCCAGGAGGACTGCCCAGAACCACACATTCATTCCCCATAGGAGTCCTATCCATGACCACCCAAGCCACCCGGCTGCTCGATGCCCAGACGGTGCTCGTCGGCTGGATTAATCACTCGGCAACCGACTGCTACGAACACAGCCGCAGCAGCGGCGATGTCATCAACCTCGGCACCGATCTCGATGCCTCCTGCTCCTTTGTGCTGGTGGCCTCCCACGCCGGCCACAGCGACGCGGTGACCGTGACGCTGGAGCTAGCGCCGCTGCTGGCTGACGGCATCGCCGGCAGCTGGATAACTGCTGCTGCCGTCGCCATTCCCGCCGCTGGCGGCAAGGTGGAGGCAAGCATCAGCGGTGCTGCCCTGCTACTGAATCCAGCCGATAGCGAACTGGTTACGCCGCCCTGCCTGCGGCTAGCTCGCGCTGTGATCTCCCCGAGTACACCGGTAGGGATGTGCGTGGCGCTGACCGCCAACCAGGGGCTTTGAGGTGAGCGCCATGGACACCGCAATGCCCCTGCAACTGCTGCAACCCTTGGACAGCAACAACCCTGCCTCCACGCCCGTTCGCCTCTCGGGCCCGGAGCAGCGGCTGACCGTCATCCCGGATCCGGGTGTGGGCGATGAATCCCTGCTGCCGCCTAGCCAGCTGCTGATCGTTAAGGACGGCGAGAGCCGCTCGATCTGGCCGGTGCACCTGGCCGGCTGGCAGGCATTGGGCTGGCAGCTGCACACGCAGCCGCCAGAAGCAGCGCCCCAGCCAGAACCAGAACCACTCTTGGAACCTGAACCGGAGCAGCAGCCTGCATTGCAGCCAGCGCCGGAGCTGGAACCAGAACCGGAGCCTGGTGCAGAACCAGCAGCCCTCGCTGAAAGCAGCACCGTGGAGTTGTCCGAATTGCCCAGCCCTGAGCTGGTTGAACCGGCAAGCGCCACGGGCGCACCGGCCACAAGCGATGGAGAAGCCCTGCTGGCTTCTGCGCCGCCTGACTTCCAGGCGATCACCAAGGCCCAGATCGTCGACTACTGCTCGGCTGTTCATGGCGTGGACCTCGATAGCAGCCAGACC
>NZ_JAGQCR010000221.1:0-5223 GCF_024346295.1 Cyanobium sp. BA20m-14 | reverse complement strand
GAACAACAGCACCGGAGATGATGTTGTTGCCGTACATCAGGGAGCCAGCTACGGGCTCACGGATGCCGTCGATGTCGACAGGGGGTGCGGCGATGAAGGCCACGATGAAGCAGATGGTGGCAGCCAGCAGGCAGGGGATCATCAGCACACCGAACCAGCCCACGTAGAGGCGGTTGTTGGTGGAGGTGACCCAGTCGCAAAACTGGTTCCACGCAGAAGCGCCTTGGCGCTGCTGAATAGTGGTTGTCATGAGAACGTTCGGGGAAGGGCTTGCCTGACTACAGCCGTGAGGCTTTGCAGGAAAGCAGTAAGTAGATGCGGGGCGGGAAACCGCCCGCTCATCTGAACGTAACACCAGTTCACAATTGCCAACCAACCCAGAGGCGCAATTGGACGACAGCAAAGCTGATGACACCGATAAGCCCGGCTAATCACGCACTGTCGGTGGCCGCTGCATGGGCCCACCGACCTAACCGATCATCGGCATTCCCCAGCTGGTTCTGCTGCTGGCGCTGATGGCCCTAGAGCGCAGGGGTGATCGGCTCCTCGGAGCTGATCGGCAGCTAGCTGGCGATCCTGGGGCTACTTACCCTCTGGCACCCTGGCCCTGGCAGGCACGATGGCCACCGCGGCCTACCAGCACATCTTCACGGCTGGCCTGAACATCTCCGTGCTGGAGCTGGTGGTCCTCTATCTAGGCGGCAGCCTTGCCCTGCTCTTCAACGAGCCGGGTCGCTCTCTTTAATGCAGGCACGGGGGGAGCGAGCTCACCTCCGGACTGGATCAAGGCGATGGGGCCCCTGAAACGGATCAACCCGGTGGCTTCTGGGCCCTCACTCCGACAGCCGTCTCAGCGAAGGCCTTCCGCCAGGTCGATTGAGCGGCAAGAAGGGCAGCCGCCCATGGATTCGCAGCCCTCAGCCGCGACAGTGCTCAAACCCGTCACATTGCGTTACAGTTCTCGTAACAAACCGCAACAGTTATGACTGAGCCCACGCCCCGCTTCGGTTTCGTTGCCTTCGCCGAGACCTGGAATGGCCGTCTGGCCATGCTCGGCTTCGTGATTGGCCTGGGCACCGAGCTGCTCACCGGCCAAGGCATCCTTTCCCAAATCGGTCTGGGTTGAACGTCATGGAAACCGACTACACCGCTGCAATCTCGGTCGTTGCTCTGATCACCGCTGTGCTCTCGGCAATGACGATCTACGTGCTGAGCCGTCCTACGGACCTGGCTAAGAGGGTTGGATGATTTCTGCAATCACCATCGTTCTTATCGGTGCCTGGATTGTTGGTGCTCTCAACCAGCCGGATCTTGCCGATTGAGCTTCTAGTTCTTGCTTCTTCTGGTTTCCAGTAACTATTCCGCTACCAAAAGCCATGACCAACACTCCTTCTAACGACCCAGCGCTTAATAACAGCACCGAACAGCTGACCCTCGTGACACAGCTCAAGCGAGCTGAACTGTTTAACGGCCGTGCCGCCATGCTCGGCATCGTCATAGGCATCGTGGTGGAAGGCCTCACGGGCTTTGGTATCGCCCACCAAATTGGTCTCGGTGCACTAGTTGATGGTTATGCCGCCTGCCGCACCCAATTTTTACCGTTCTGTTTCTAGTCCGACTTTACAGCTGCATTGCTGAGGTTCCTTTAGCCTTGCACTATCGTTTCTAAGCAATATTTTACCTGCCCAACAATTGATTGCAGATTAGCCACTGCTAGCCCCGACTTGATGCTTTCCATGTCCAAGCCAACCAAGGACGACATAGAAAGATTAAGCCGTGGTAAATCGACTCGATCAAGGATAGGAAGTCGTCAAATACCTCATAGGCTAACGCAAAAGGAGCGCATTCTTTTTGAGGCAGCGCAACGTCAAGGATTTTTGAAAGTTCCTGCAGCGGGCATTCGTCCAAACGTTCTTAATATTTATAAATTGTGGTGCGACGCCGAAGGTAAAGATTGCGTTGTCGTAGATAGCAGCAAATCATAGGGTTAAGATTATTCATTAGAATTGCATGCCAACTTCGCGGGCCATCCCTGATTTGTTGGTGCGCAATGTCGATGACGACCTAGTCCAGGCGCCCAAGAAGCGGGCTGGCGCCAATGGCCGCAGTCCGATACATACCTTGCTTTTTCTAGCGGCGCTCACCATCGATGAGCTGCGCCGAGAGGTTGAGTTGGTATGTAAGCGGGGGGATCAACCGCAAGCTCAACTGCTGGAGCAGCGAGCAATCACAGGTCCTTGGGGGAACGTTGGTGAGCCGGGTGAATGTGTCGCCCGACTCGCAGCGTGTCAGCTCGGTTGAGCTTATGAACCTGGAGACCAAATCAGTTCAGGTGATTGACGATGTGGATGCTGTGGTCTTGGCCGTTGGTGCAAAAGGGCTCAAGTCTCTGATGGCTCAATCTCCAGAACTCAGCAAGGCAGCACCAGAGCTTGTTAGTGCTGCTTCACTTGGTTCCATCGATGTCGTGTCAGCACGTCTGTGGCTGGATCGTTATGTTCCAATCGCTTACCCAGCGAACGTGTTTTCCCGCTTCGAATCACTGAAGGGCTCTGGGGGCACTTTTTTCATACTGGATCAACTGCACAAGGATGCTCAACAGGCTCTCTGGGGTGATGAGCAGCCCCAAGGCTCGGTGGTCGCCAGCGACTTTTACAACGCATCGGCTATTGCAGCGATGAGTGATCAAGAAATCATCGATCTGCTTACGCGCGAGCTGCTCCCCATCGCTCATCCAGAATTCACCAATGCCAGGGTTGTTGATTCCGAGGTGCGGCGCTATCCAAGCTCGGTGTCGCTCTTTTCTCCGGGCAGTTTCAGAAAACGGCCACCTTTGGAAACCTCAACGCAGTCGATCGTCTGCGCTGGCGACTGGGTGCGGATGGGCGACAAAGAACATGGAGCCAAGGGTCTGTGTCAGGAACGAGCCTATGTGTGCGGGCTAGAGGCAGGGAACTCCCTAATCAGACGCAGGATTGTCAACGGTGCCGGTCACTCCCATCCCGTTCTCCCTATTCGGGCAGACGAGCCACAAGTGGTTCTAGGCCGTGCTCTCAACAAGCTCGTAATGGATCCAATCGAAGCCCTTGGTCTGAAACTGCCGTGGTTCAACTCCTAACGAGTGCTGGACTGACGGCCGAGTTCATTCAGTGCTGAGGCTTGCGGTCTTGTCGTTCAAGCACCGCCAAAAAGACGTCCACGCCATCAACCTCCTGGATCTACGCGACAGCTTGGTTGGTTTGATTAACGGTGAGGATCAACAGGCGCTTTTCGTCCACCACCCGTTGCCAAGTACATCGGTCTGTCAATGCAAATAAATAGATTCTCAATGCTCCGCTCATTTGGTGCCAGAAACACAAGCGTGGTTGGTACCGGCCCACTGCAGGGCTGCACTGAAGTCCACTCCTCGCAGGAAGGGATGTTGGCATCTGATTGGGATTGCTACGGCGCATCCGATAGCTGGGAGTAAATGGAGCTAGCGGATCAGTTTTTAGCAGCATCCGGGGATTTGGCGCCTCCGCAGTCTTGCCAGCTGGAGAGTAGGCGAGCCAGCTCAGATTTCATTATTTGCAGCATTTGGATGCGCGAGTCAATTGAGGCCATGTTAGTTGAGATACTATCCTTTATCACCGAACAATTGCATATGCCTGCGCGGCGCACTTCAAGAATGCGGGCCAACTCGCTGATCGGCACATCCATAGACCGTAAAGCCCGAATGATTTCCAATTCTACAAGACTTTCGAGACTGAATAGACGGTATTTGCCCTCAGATCGGGCCGTATGCAGTAAACCTTGATCGCAATAAAAGCGAATCGTTTTCACCGAAAAGCCGGAGATCTTGGCTATCTCGCCAATCCGAAGACCAGGAGCGTCTTGAGCTGCGGCAAGGGGCAGGGGCGCCATTAGTCAACCCTCCATCCAGTGGATAGATTCAACTCTACCCAAGGACCCGAGTGAAAAGCGCTCATGTCTCCATCAGCCAGCTCTTACTGGAGATAAGTGTTAGGATGTAAATAAGTATTTTCTGCCCCCTCCGGCTGAATCCCATGACGATGAGTTCCCTGAAGATTGCCGCGATGGGAATCGGAGCCATTGCGGCTCCATTCCTGCTGGCTGGAGCGTGCAACGCAGGCCAAAAGGACGTACCGACTCTCTACCCAACAAAGGCGGAAGCTGAAACCGCTGCCAAGCTGCATTTCAATTGCACCGGAGCCCACCGCATGGGTACCCAGTGGATGCCGTGCGCCACACACGGTGGGTCCCAGCCTTCCAAGCCCAGTGGATCCCAGCACTGAATTCTACAAGTGAATTAATTCACTGCTCGCCATCTAATTGATATGTCCCAATGCGGCGATAAACCGAAGCTGCTCGCCATAGGCGTAGCTCCCTTGGGCATCGTTTCGATCGGAATCGTGCCGATGGGGGTAGTGAGCATTGGTGTGGTGCCCATGGGGGTAGTGAGCGTTGGCGTAGTTGGAATGGGCATTATTAATGCCTGCGTGGTTGGCATGGGAGTGCTGATGGCAGGCATCAATGTCATGGGTATCTGGACATTCAGCCCAAGCAACAGCCGCCAACACCACAGCAGTCGACCAGTCCAGGAAAACATCATGGCCTACCCCAGCAAGGTGTTGGCTCTAGAAAAAGCCCAGGAGCTTGGCTGCAATGGCGTTCATGCCATGGGATCGCTATGGATGCCATGCGCTGAGTATGCGCATCCAAAACACTGCTGAATCAGCCTGTTGAAGCAACTCTTCTTATCCATCACAATTATCATCAACGAAGGTCCATGGCCCCGATTCTTAGCCTCATTCTTATCGGCACCAGCTCACTCGCTGGCCTATCCCAAGACTATTCCTCTGAATTTATTCGTTTCAATACCCATGCTTCCGAGTTGCTAGCCTGCGGCGGCGGCGGCTCAGGCTCCTATCGCAAACCCCCGAAGCCCGGCCATGCGAAACCTGGGGATTCGGCACATCAGAGGGGGACCCAGCCAACTAGCACCGACATTAAGCCAGTCCAAACAAACATAAATTCAAGCCAAACCTGAATTCAGCACAAGAACAAGGGCCCCGGCAATTAACTGCCGGGGCTTTTAATTTTAAAACTAGAATTTAAATGTCGTTTTGACTAGAGCCCCAATCGAACTGAAGCCTTGCCCCACGGGCGTTCTTTGCCCCATCGGCCGGCTAAGATAAAATAGGGCAGGTGTAATGCTGATCT
>NZ_JAGQCR010000220.1:0-5302 GCF_024346295.1 Cyanobium sp. BA20m-14 | reverse complement strand
CCGGAATCGATGGCGGAGCGCAGGCTGTTACTGGCCGGCGCAGCGTTGTGGGCCTCGTCGAGGATCAGCAGGCTCTGCACCGGGGCCTGGTCTTCTCCGCCCTTGCCCTGCTCCAGCCACACCCGCAGCGGGGCCGAGTATTCCGAGTTGCGCAGCAGGGCGTGGGAGATCAGGAAGCGGCTGCCGGTGCTCCAGGGGTTGGTGCCGTAACCCCGCTCCTGCCGAACCTTGGCGACGTAGGTCCGGTCCATCACGGTGAAGGCAAGGCCAAAGCGGCTGGCCATCTCCTCCTGCCACTGGCGCAAGACCGAAGGCGGGCAGCTGATCACGACCCGCTTGATGCGTTGGCGCAGCAGCATCTCCCGCAGGATTAGGCCGGCCTCGATCGTTTTGCCCAGGCCCACGTCATCGGCGATAAACAGGCCCACCCGGGGCATCTGGAGCGCCTTGCGCAGCGGTTCGAGCTGGTAGGCCTTGACGTCGATGCCGGCCCGGTAGGGAGCCTGGAACAGTTCGGCGTCGGTGGCGGTGACGCAGTTCCAGCGCAGGGTGTTGAGGTAGGCGGCGAACTGTTTCGGTTGGTCAAAGCCCCGCTGGGCCACCGCCTCCCAGCTGCTCTCCCCCAGCACCTCGAAATCAATCTCTCGCTCCCGAAACACCGTGAGCCGGGCTCCGATGGAGTCGTCCTCCATGCAGGCCATCGATACAACCGTGTCGGCGCCTTGCTCTAGGGGGGCTTGCACGTCCTCTACTAAGTAGCGGCGCGTGCGGCAACGCACCACGGCACCTGGTTTGAGCTTCTGGCGAGTTCGAGAGGGGGTGGAGGTCATCGTTGCGCCGACAGCCGTGGCTGCATCGGCATTGTGTGAAGCAGGAGCGCCATAAGCAGTCTGCACCTGTCTGCTGCTCATGGGAGCTGCTACCGAAGCAATGTGATCTTGATTCTCCACAGTTATGCACCCGCTGCATACTTTTAAGCCTTGCCGTAGACCCCAGATCCGACCGTCAGCAGTCATCACTGGACCAGCAACAGAGCTACCGCGCCATTGACAGTCAAAGGCTGCTCGATTGCGTCCAGCCAATCGCCTGCACATCAGGCAAACCCAGGGGCAGATGGGACGATCACCCTGCTGCGCAGCGCACCCTGGAAGTCAGCGACCATCAGCGGTGTTGCAGAGGAAGTGGTGGCGTCCGCTGCCTTGGATCAACTTGCCGGAGGTGATCTCCAGCACCTGGGGAAAGCGGCTGTAGCGGCGCGGCTGCAAGTGGAGCACCTGGCGGCCATCGCTGAGCAAGTCCTCTTGCGGAGACAGCGGCGTTCGCTTGCGGTCACGAACGTGCATCGGCCTGCCGCTCAGGCCACCTCAGGCGCCCAGCCCCGCTGTCGATGAACGTCCTCTGTCCAGCCGCTGCAGCGGCTTGTCAGGTGCTCGCCGTGGGCGATCAGACCCTGATGCAGGTGGCAGGTGAGCAGCGGTATGCACTCGGGCCCGGGGTGGTGGCGGAAGAAGTGGCAGGTCATGCAGACCTGGCGGCTGCGGCTGGAGCGGAGCACCGCCTGATCCAGCCAGGGCCAGTCTTCGATCTCCTCCTTGCGGGAGGGCTCCAGGCGGGAGAGGGGGACCGGCACCATGACAAACACAACATACGTACACCTGTACTAGCACGGTATAGATCTTGGCGCCAGGTCCTCAGTCGGCGCCCGGTAGGTGCTGCACAAGGAAGGCCTCAATCCAGTCGTGGTGGCACTTCTGGTTGATCCGATCGGCGATCGTCACCGCCTCATCTGGCACCTGAAATCGTTTGCGGAAGGCACAGGTGAGGCTCTCCAGCTCGGGCCGGGGCAGAGCCCGCAGGCTGCTGTGGAGGTGCTGGATCGTCTCGGCATTAAGGGCCAAGTGGCTGGGATCAGCCGGCGCTGATGGCGGTGAAATCGACGCCTTGGTCTGGGTGCGCGCTTCTGCCTGGACAGCGGCGCTGGGAGCGGGCGCGAGGGGTGCCGATCGGCTCAAGGGAGATCGCAGCCCTCCAAGCGGCTGAGGCCCTGCCGCCTCGCAATGGCTCTGACCATGACCATGGCCCGCCGCGCTACTGACCTGCCGCTGCTGCTTGTCGTAGAGCGCCAGACCAAACGGATTACCAAAGGTCATCAGCGCCCTTTTCATCGCATCTGTCTCGGCCTCCTTGATGGCCGATTCATGGGCCTGGCCCAGGTCGACGTCGATGCCGTGGCCGGCGCCAGTGCCTTCCCGAACCAGGGGAGTAAGACCTCCGGCTGTGACGGTGATGCGGACGCGGGCGGTGTAGGTGACGCCCCAGCCGGTCTTCTGGTCCCGGCTCGTGCCCCTGGCACCGATGGTGCGTTCGGCCTCGGCGACGCAGCGGACGGCGATGGTCTGACGCTGCCAGCCATCGAAACCAAAGATGCGGTTGGCTTCCGCGATCACCTGCCACCCCTCCAGGTAACTCACCCGGCTGCGGCCCTGCTCCCGCTGGCGGACTTTGGCCCGATCCAGCGGAGCGGCCAGGGCGGCGAGCTGCTCGGGGGAGAAGCCAAGGGGCTGAGCCTCGAGAACTTGCGACGCTGCGGCTGATGGTGGGCTTGCGGCGCTCTCCGTATCGGCCCGGTCAGCGGAGCGGATCACCTCCAGAGCGGAGGGCGGCCGCTGGGCCGGATGGGGAGCTACGAGGCGGCTGATGGTTCTGGCCCCATTGGCGGAAGGAGCGGCGACGGTCATGGCGATGGGAAGCGGTGGAGCGAGAAGAAGAGAGAAACGAAATCGGATCAGGAAGAAAGGGCCCCGGCTGCATCCCCGGATCCCCGCAGGCAAGGGGCCTTTGCCCCCCTGGGCTTAGTGGATGCGCCAGGAGCGGCGAGAGAGCAGCTGAGCGCCTTCGATGTGGCGGCCGGTCTTGAGGGCCTCTTTGATGGCGTTTTTGTCCGGCTTGCTGGTGGTGGAGAAAGTGAGCCACTCGGCATCGAGGGCCTCTTCGTCGTCGATCACAACGGCCTGGGACTTGCGGCTTGAGAGCTCGTGATCGGGGAAGGAGAACCGCGTAGCCGCCGGCTGCAGCTGGGTGAGGACAAAGATCAGCGATTCCTCCAGGGCATCAGCCCTGCCGGCATCACTCCGGGCCAGATCGGCGAGCCGCTTGGCTTGCTGCTGGCGGTAGGCGGCCTGACCGCGCAGGTGCTCGATCACCCAGCAGGTGGCATCTGCTTTGGCCGCCAGGGCAGCTTTATTGCCTTCTTCTGCCAGCAGGGCGGCCTCTAGCTCGGCCAGGGCCAGGGCACGCTGCTCGGGATCATCAGCTTCCAGCTGCTCGGCCAGCTGGAAGATGGCGGTGGTGAGCTCCTGGGCTTCGCTGCCCAGCTGCCATAGGGAACCGGATCGCTGGAGGGAGCAGGCAGGACCTGCCGCTGGAGGAGCCGAATTGGCGACATGAACAGCGGCGGGGACGGGAGTGAGAACAGGCATGACGATGAGAAAGCGATGGGGATGGGGATTGACGAAATGACGGAATGGGGCGCCAAAGGCTTTTGGTGCTGTGGGATTAGGAGCAGCCGACACGGATAGGAACGGCCCAGGGCCCGGCTGCTGCACTGACCTCAGCCACCGAGATCGGCACCGGGGAACGCGAAGCCATGCGGCGGGCTTCTTTCACCAGCGAGGCCGTGCCGGCACCACCGGGGAAGGCGACTACCAGCACTGAGGTGAGGCAGCCCGGGGAGCTATGGGCAACAGCTCGGGCAAGGGCCTGCTCGAGCAGAGCCCGATTGCGGATTGGCCCAGCGGCCCGGCCATGGAGCTGCCATTGGGCCGGCATCACCAGGGCTGACCAACCCAGCTGCTGGGCAGCGCGGCCAATGGCGGCATCAGCGCCGCGGGCACCGCCGTGGAGCAATAAGTGAACAAGGCGGCCACTGCTGCGGGCGAGCAGCTCAGCGGCGATGCGCTGCTGGGGCCAGGCCAGATCACGACCGCCCCCGGCCGCGATCACAAGCGAGTGGGACGGGGCCACTGCGGGCCCACAAGGAATACAAAGATCCATGAATCAGCTGCCAGAGGTGACAACTGATCGGGGCAACACACCGCAAATAAAAGAGCGGTAGTGCTGGCGAGATCAGGGGATTGGATTACCGCAGGCGATGGGCTAGGGGCCTTTGGCGCAGACTATATTCTAGCAGTACAAGCGCATTAATGGCTCTGCCAAAGCCAGCCACATCAACGGATCTGACGGAATATTGACTGACAGAAGTAGGCCCGAATCCGGCCGGCCGGGCACCACCAAAGCCCAGGGCTTTCACTCGCCTCTCCATCATCAGCCGGCCTTCTGGAATATCTGGCACCGCAGCCGCGGGCATGCCCTCATGCCTTCCATCCCCGCACCCCAGGGGAGGGGCGGAAGGCGGCGGCGGCTGTCTGACCTCAGCCACGGCGCAGCTGTGGCAAGTTCAGGACAGCCGACGACGCCTGGAGCCCTCTCTGCGCTCTCTTGGTAAGTCCCAAGGCACATCTAGGAACTCCACCAGCAGCACCCCCGGCGGGTGCCGTGCTGCTTTCACTAGGCCCAAGCGATGGCCTGCTCCATCCCTGCCCGGCCCCAGGACAGCTGTATGGGAGCGATGAGCACCCGAGATCAGCCGCCGGCCATAAAGGCTTCTCTGGTGGCTTCCAAGGCCTGCAGGCGCCTGTGGCAGTTGCAGCTGCGCTCTTAACAGGGGTTGCCTGGGTGTCGTAGTGCCGGAAATGACTAGGCGCTGGCTCGTGGTGGTGCTGGCTGGCCGGAAGGGGAGCCTTGAAACCAGGGGTGGCAGAAAAAAACCGAGATCAAAGCGATCCCTCGGGCAAAGCCCAAGCCAAGCCCCCCTCTTTCGCCTTCTGCAGAGCCCTTTTGCTCTCACGCAGCAGGCTCAAAGAGCTCTCGCTTCCGTCGAGGAACTGGCGAGAACCCGGGAGATTGTGCGCATTTTGTGCGCATCTCCCTTGGTCTATCGGTGAAAAGTCAATCGGGGCGACAGGATTCGAACCTGCGACCTAGTGCTCCCAAAGCTCGTGAAATGGGGTCCGTCGGACCGGTTGCAATAACTGGATTTACTGGCTCAAAACCATTGCTGTCACTGGCTTTTGCCCTGCCAGCCGATGGCGGGCAGTGGCGGAGCGTGCCAAGCTGAAAAGGTGATTCTCTTGCAGATTCTCTTGCAAGGGGTGTCGTGCGTGCCTGATTTCCTAGAGCCGTGCCAAAAGCCACCACTGCCTCTCGCCCAGCACGGGCAGCCAAAGACCGTGGCTGGGTAGCA
>NZ_JAGQCR010000022.1:0-22465 GCF_024346295.1 Cyanobium sp. BA20m-14 | reverse complement strand
GTGGGCCTCCCGGGAGAGGGCCCCCAGGCTCATGCCACCGGTGCAGAAGCGGCTGCAGATGCTCTCCGCACTCTCCACCTGGTCGAGCGGCAGGGGGGCTGGGGCGGGGATGAGCTCCAGCAGATCGCGCAGCGCAGTGACCGGCCGGTTTTCCAGCAGGCTCTTGTAGGTGGAGAAGTGGTCGTACCCAGGGCCCGCCTTGACCGCCGCATGCAGGGCCTTGGCCATCTCCGGACTGTTGAGGTGGTACTCACCACCGGTGCGGTACTGCACAAAACCCATGAACTCGAGCTTGCTGCGGTTGAGTTCGGGGAAGGCCTTGGCGTGAAAGCTCAGGGTTTCGCTCGCCAGTTCCGCCAGGCTCAGGCCCGCCACCCGGCTGGTGGTGCCCTTGAAGGCCAGTTCGATCAGGTCGGCGCCGATGCCGATGGCCTCGAAGATCTGGGCCCCGTGGTAGCTGGCCAGCAGGGAGATGCCAATTTTGGAGAGGATCTTGCGCAGGCCGTCTTCTAGGGCCTTGCGCACGTTGGCCTGCACCTGATCGGGGCAGAGGGCCGGCAGCTTGCCGGTTTCGATCAGCTTCTGCACCCGCGGGTGGGCCAGCCAGTGGCGGCTGGTTTCCCAGGTGAGCCAGGGACATACGGCGCTGGCGCCAAAGCCGATCAGACAGGCCAGGTGATGGGTGCTCCAGCACTGGGCGGTGTCAACCACAAGGGAGGTCTGCAGGCGCAGGCCCAGGTTGAGCAGGTGGTGGTGCACCGCCCCCACCGCCAGCAGGGGCGGAATCGTGGTGGTGGTGGCGTTGATGCCCCGATCCGAGAGGATCAGGATTTGCATACCGGCACGCACGGCAGCTTCGGCCTCGCTGCGCAGGCGGCTGACCGCTGTAGCCAGGCCCCCAGGCCCATCGGTGATCACCATCAGGGTGGAGATAGTGGCGGCCGATAGGCCCTGCTGGCCCAAGGCCTCCAGCTCTGCCTCATTGAGAATCGGACTGGCCAGGTGCAGCACGGCGGCAGCCGAGGGCTCAGGCCGCAGGGCCGACCCCCGCGGGCCCAGGTGCATCTCCAGGCTCATCACCAGCTTTTCCCGCAGCGGGTCGATCGGCGGGTTGGTGACCTGGGCGAAGCGCTGTTTGAAGTAGTCGTAGAGCAGGTGGGGCTTAGCGGAGAGCACCGCCAGGGGAATGTCATCTCCCATGCAGTAGGTGGGCTCCTTGGCCGCACCAGCCATGTCCTCGATCACCAGGTCAAAGTCTTCTGCGGTGAAACCGAAGGCCGTTTGCTGCTGCAGCAGCTCCAGATCGCCCAGCTGGCGCTCCTGGGTCCAGGGCTGGGGCGCCAGGCTGCGGCGATGCTCGGCCAGCCAGGCGCCGTAGGGGTGGCGCGCCGCCACTTCGACCTTGACATCCCAATTGCGCAGCAGCCGGCCCTGCTCCAAATCCACGGCCAGCATCTGGCCAGGTCCGAGCCGGCCCTTTTCGATAATCCGACTCTCCTCGAGCTCCACGACCCCGGTTTCCGAGCCCATCACCACAAAGCCGTCGTTAGTGATGCAGTAGCGGGCCGGGCGCAGGCCGTTGCGATCCAAGGTGGCCCCAACGCTGCGGCCATCGGCGAACACCAGCAGGGCCGGACCATCCCAGGGCTCCTGGGTGCAGGCGGAGTATTCATAGAAGGCCTGGATCTCCGGCCTGTCGGTCAGCTCGGGCTGGTCGCGGAAGGCCTCAGGCACCAGGGTGAGCAGGCTCTCGGTGATCGGCCGGCCGCTGCGCACCAGCAGCTCCAGGGTGGCGTCGAGGTTGGCCGAGTCGCTGAAGGCAGCATTGACCACCGGCTTGAGATCCCTTGCCGCCTCACCCCAGATGGCGTTGAGATTGGCCTCCGAGGCCCGGGCCCAGTTGAGATTGCCCAGCAGGGTGTTTATTTCGCCGTTGTGGCCCAGCAGGCGCATCGGCTGGGCCAGGGGCCAGCGGGGCAGGGTGTTGGTGCTGAAGCGGCGGTGATACACCGCGAAGCTCACCGCAAAGCGTGGATCGCGCAGGTCGCCGTAGAAGGCTGCGAGCACCTGGGAGCGCACCATGGCCTTATAGACCACCGTGCGACTGCTCAGGGAAGCGAAGTAGAGCTCGCTGGGCGAAGCTCCCCAGACGGCCCGCGCCCGGTCGCCGCAGCGACGGCGCAGGCGAAACAGCAGGGCCTCGAGGGCATCCCCCTCCAGATCAGCCGTCAGCAGCCACTGGGCAATCGCCGGGGCGGTCTGGCGAGCCAGGGTGCCGAGCACCTCTGGGTTGAGCGGCACCTCACGCCAGCCCAAACTGCGCAGCCCCAACCGGGCAGCCTCCCCATCGCAGAGTTCTTTGGCTTCAGCCTGTTTGAGCGGATCGGCGGGCAGAAACACCATGGCCAGGCCCCGGGGGCTGCCACTGGCAGCGGCGGCCTGGGGCCATATGGCCTCGAGATAGCCCCATGGGATGCCACACAGCACCCCCGCTCCGTCGCCGGAATCACCGTCGCCGCCGCAGCCGCCGCGGTGCTCCATGCAGTCCAGGCCGCGCAGGGCCTGGGCCAGCACCCAATGGCTGGCCTCGCCACGGAGGCTGGCCAGAAATCCCACGCCGCAGGCATCCTTCTCCCCCACCACAGCCTCTGGAGCAGGGCTGTCGCAATGGGGCCAAACGGGGCGAGGGGGATGAGGCATAACCCGAATCGGTCCGGCAGTTGATCTGGAGGATCAAGGGCCGCATAGGGGTAGATCCTAGGGATTCGCACCCCCCGGAGCCACTGGCTAGTGGCCAAAGACCGCTAGCGTCCAAAGCGGTGGATCGGGCTGGCGATGGCTTCTGCAGCATGGCTGGCTCCCTGGCTGCTGGCCCTGCTCCTGCCGGCGGCGAGCCAGGCCTTGCCCCATGGGATGGCCCAGCCGCCCCCTCCGCCACCGCCACCCCCGCCAGAACAACGCAGCCCAGCCCCTGAGCTGCAGGGTGTGAACATCTCAATCAACGGCCGTCAGCAGAAAGCACGCTGGCTCTGGATCGGGCGCCCCTTTGAGCCCCCCCAACAGCTCTGGCTGCCCCTGGAGGTACTCGAAAACCAACTGGGAATAGCTAGTCGCAGTCGCAGCGAAGGGTCGCTCGAGCTCGACTGGTTTGGCCAGGAGCTCAAGCTGCCAACCAGCGCCCAGCGGAGCCTTGAGGATGAGGTGGCGGTGGACGTGGCCCGTTTATTTCAAGCCCTCGGGGTAGATGTGCGCCAGCAGGGCAGCCAGCTGATCCTCGAGCTGGCCAGACCCCAGCTCCTCAATGTGCGCAGCTCCAACCCGGGGCCGATTCGCCGTGTCGTGCTCGATCTGTCCGGGCCCGCAGTCAGTGGCAGGGACGCCGGCGGGCTGAGCGTGGATCTGCTCAGCCGCAACGACCAGCTCACCCAGCTCCAGGCCCTTGGCCTGAAAAGCCAGCAGGCCGGGCCCAGCTTGAGCCTCAACCCCCTATCCGGCCCCCTGACCAGGGTGTTCAGCCTGGGCAGCCCGGCGCGGCTGGTGATCGAATGGCCGGCGCCTAAGGGCGCCAGTGGTGGCGGTAGCCGCGGGAGCGGTGAAGCCGCCCCGATCGATCCACGCCTGCAGGCCCTGCTCGGCAAGGAAGTGCAGTGGGACCGGCTGGTTCGCCAGGGGGTGCGCATCAATGCCGTGCGAATCGATCCGCGCAGCTCGGCTCTGCAACTGCGGCCCCTGGTTCGGCCAGGAGGCATGGAGGGGCTCAGCTCACTGGTGCAGCTCGCCAACCAGCAGCAGGCCTGGGTCGCCATCAATGGCGGCTACTTCAACCGGGTGCGTCGCCTCCCCCTGGGGGCCCTGAAGACGAACGGCCGCTGGCTCTCCGGGCCGATCCTGAACCGGGGTGTGGCGGCATGGAGCGATCGGACCCTGCCCCGCTTTGGCCGGCTGCAACTGACGGAGTGGATCGTGGGGCCTGGCGGCCAGCGGCTGCCAGTTAGCAATGTCAACAGTGGCTATGTGCAGCGGGGCATCAGCCGCTACAACGCGGATTGGGGGCCCAGCTACCGGGCCTTGAGTGGCTCGGAGACGGGCCTGCTGCTGCAAGCAGGCAGCGTGCGTCAGCTTTTCGGCGTAGCGGAGTTGGAGGCCGGGGTACCCCTGCGGGGCGATGACCTGCTGCTGGTGGCCCGCGGTGGCACGATCCTGCCCTGGACAACCGGTGAGCGGCTGCAGCTGGAGAGCCGACCCAGCAACGAGCTCGGCCTGGCCCCCCATGTGATCGGCGGCGGCCCCTTGCTGCTGCTGGGGGGGCAGATCGTGCTGAACGGAGCCGCTGAAAACTTCAGCGCCTCCTTCCTCAGCCAGGGGGCCCCGCGCACGGTGCTGGCCAGGGACGACCAGCAGGTGTGGTTGATCACCCTGGAAGGCACCCAGGACAGCGGCCCCTCCCTGGGGGAAACGGCCTTGCTGCTGCAACAGCTGGGTCTGCGGGATGCGGTCAACCTGGACGGCGGCAGCTCCACCGGGCTGGTGCTGGGGGGCTCACTCCAAGTGAAGGGCCGGGGCGTGGCCGGTTCCGTGCACAACGGGGTGGGCCTGGTGCCCTGAGCGGGCTGCCAAAGTGGGCTCCAGGGAGTACCGATCGCCATGCCCAAGGGCCACAGCCTGCGCGTGACCGCCGCAGCCGCCGCCGAACTTGGACGCCAGGCCGCTGTGGCTGGCACCCCTGGGATGATGCACCTCGACCTGGTCGAGAGCAGTTGTGCGAGCTGGGCCATCCGGCTACGGCCGGGCCACCTGGCGGGGAACCCCATCGCCCGGGCCGACGGCATCACCGTCTATGCCCCGGCAAACCAGCTTGCCCTGCTCACCGGCCTGAGCCTCGATTACCGGGGCGATCTCAGTGGCGGCGGCTTTCTCGTGCGCCCTGGTGAAGGGATCCAGAGTTGTGCCTGTGGAGCGGCCTTCAGCCGCGGGGCTGAGGGGCGTCGGCCAATCCAGTGACGGGTGACCCAGTAAGGTGGCGGATTGTCGAAATCGGTCGGTTCATCCGACCAATCTTCCCCGACCAGACCCCGGTCCTCGATGCCCACTATCCAGCAGCTGATCCGAACCGAGCGCCAGAGTCTTTCCCGCAAGACAAAGTCGCCTGCCCTGCGCGCCTGCCCCGAGCGACGGGGGGTCTGCACCCGTGTTTACACATCCACGCCCAAAAAGCCAAACTCGGCCCTCCGCAAGGTGGCTCGTGTGCGTCTCACCTCAGGCTTTGAGGTGACCGCCTATATCCCCGGCATCGGTCACAACCTCCAGGAGCACTCGGTGGTGCTCATCCGCGGAGGACGGGTGAAGGATCTGCCCGGGGTTCGCTACCACATCATTCGGGGCACCCTTGACACTGCCGGGGTCAAGGACCGTCGCCAGTCCCGCTCTAAATACGGCGCCAAAACACCCAAAGCCTGATCCGGCCATGCCCACCTCGTGGGCTGCCTGATCCACTTCAAAAGTCCCCCCTTCCTTCCCGCCCCGGTCGACCATGTCTCGCCGCAATGCCGCCGAGAAGCGCCCAGTGCTTCCCGACCCCCAGTTCAACAGCCGTCTCGCCTCGATGATCGTGGCCCGGCTGATGAAGCATGGCAAAAAGTCCACGGCCCAGCGCATCCTCTCGGATGCCTTCTCGATGATCAACGAGCGCACCGGCACCGATCCGCTTGAACTTTTCGAAACGGCGGTGCGCAATGCCACCCCGTTGGTGGAAGTTCGGGCAAGGCGGGTCGGCGGCGCCACCTACCAGGTGCCGATGGAGGTGCGGCAAGAGCGGGGAACGGCCATGGCCCTGCGCTGGCTAGTGAACTTCTCAAGGGCCCGCAACGGCCGCAGCATGGCCCAGAAGTTGGCCGGTGAGCTCATGGATGCGGCCAACGAAGCCGGCAGCGCCGTGCGCAAGCGGGAGGAAACTCACAAAATGGCCGAGGCCAACAAGGCTTTCGCCCATTACCGCTACTAAATCCCTTCTCTATCGCTCCTACAGACCCACTCTGTAGAATAGAGCCTTCGTTTTTTTGACCTCTCGGAGACCTCCCTCGTGGCCCGCGCCTTTCCACTGGACCGCGTCAGAAATATCGGCATTGCCGCCCACATTGACGCGGGAAAAACCACCACTACCGAACGGATTCTTTTCTACTCCGGGGTGGTACACAAGATGGGTGAGGTTCACGACGGTGCCGCCGTCACCGACTGGATGGAACAGGAACGGGAACGCGGCATCACGATTACGGCTGCCGCCATCTCGACCAGCTGGAAAGACAACCGGATCAATATCATTGATACCCCGGGTCACGTTGACTTCACGATTGAAGTTGAGCGTTCGATGCGGGTGCTCGATGGAGTGGTGGCAGTTTTCTGTGCCGTGGGTGGCGTTCAGCCCCAGTCGGAAACAGTCTGGCGCCAGGCCGATCGGTACAACGTGCCCAGGATCGTGTTCGTCAACAAGATGGACCGAACTGGGGCCAACTTTCTAAAGGTCTACGAGCAGATTAAGGACAGGCTCAAGGCCAATGCTGCCCCCATCCAGCTGCCGATCGGAGCCGAGGGCGACCTGAAGGGAATCATCGACCTGGTGCGCAATAAGGCAATTATCTTCACTAATGACCTGGGAACAGACATTCTCGAGGAGGAAGTCCCAGCAAACATGAAGGATGAGGTTGATAAATGGCGCCTCAAGCTGATGGAATCAGTAGCCGAATCCGAAGAAGATTTGATTGATATATTCCTCGAGAATGGTGAGCTCACCGAGGAACAGCTCGTCAAGGGAATCCGCAGCGCCACCATTCACCACGGCATGGTGCCAATGGTCTGCGGCTCGGCCTTCAAAAACAAGGGGGTCCAATTGGTGCTCGACGCCGTTGTCGACTACCTGCCTGCTCCCGTGGATGTGCCACCGATCACAGGCCTGCTACCTGATGGCACCGAATCGAATCGCCCCTGCGACGACAGCGCTCCTTTCAGCGCCCTGGCATTCAAGGTAATGGCTGATCCCTACGGCAAGCTCACCTTCGTGCGCATGTACTCCGGGGTTCTAAACAAGGGCAGCTACGTGCTCAACTCCACTAAAGATAAAAAAGAGCGCATCTCCCGCCTGATCCTGCTCAAGGCAGATGATCGCGAGGAAGTAGATGAACTCCGAGCCGGCGACCTTGGTGCGGTGCTCGGACTCAAGGACACCACCACTGGGGACACGCTTTGCGTTGAGGCCGATCCGATCATTCTCGAATCGCTCTTCATTCCCGAGCCCGTGATCTCCGTGGCCGTTGAGCCCAAGACCAAGGGCGATATGGAAAAACTCTCCAAGGCCCTGCAATCTCTTTCAGAAGAAGATCCCACCTTCAGGGTCTCCACCGATCCGGAAACCAGCCAAACGGTTATTGCCGGCATGGGCGAACTACACCTGGAGATTCTGGTCGACAGAATGCTCAGGGAGTTCAAGGTTGAGGCAAATATCGGTGCTCCCCAGGTCTCCTACCGGGAAACCATTCGCTCGAGCTCGAAAGGCGAGGGCAAGTTTGCCCGTCAAACCGGTGGCAAGGGTCAGTACGGCCATGTCGTGATCGAAATGACTCCTGGGGAGCCGGGCTCTGGGTTCGAATTCGTCAACAAGATTGTTGGCGGCATCGTTCCCAAGGAATACATCGGCCCTGCCGAGGCAGGCATGAAGGAGACCTGCCAGTCTGGCGTGATTGCGGGTTTTCCCATGATCGACGTCAGGGCTACGATGATCGATGGCTCTTACCATGACGTCGATTCATCGGAGATGGCGTTTAAAATCGCCGGATCCATGGCCTTCAAAGACGCCGTCAAGAAGTGCAACCCAGTACTGCTTGAGCCGATGATGAAGGTGGAAGTCGAGATCCCCGAGGATTACCTTGGGTCGGTCATCGGCGACCTTTCTTCCCGGCGCGGCCAGGTAGAAGGGCAGTCCATCGACAACGGACAGTCCAAAGTCCAGACGAAAGTGCCCCTGGCCGAAATGTTCGGCTATGCCACCCAGCTCCGATCCATGACCCAGGGTCGGGGTATCTTCTCGATGGAGTTCAGCCATTACGAGGAAGTTCCTCGCAATGTGGCCGAAGCCATCATCTCCAAGAATCAGGGCAATTCCTGATCTTCCCCCACCCTAAACCCCCCGATTCTTTCTACTCATGGCACGCGAGAAGTTCGAAAGGAACAAACCCCACGTCAACATTGGCACCATTGGCCACGTTGACCACGGTAAAACCACTCTGACGGCTGCCATCACCAACGTGTTGGCATCCCAGGGCATGGCAAAGGCCCAGGCCTACGATGAAATTGATGGTGCCCCTGAAGAGAAAGAGCGGGGTATCACCATCAACACGGCCCACGTCGAGTACGAAACCGTAAAGCGTCACTACGCCCACGTTGACTGCCCGGGCCACGCGGATTATGTCAAGAACATGATCACCGGTGCTGCCCAAATGGACGGCGCCATCCTGGTGGTGGCTGCCACCGACGGCCCCATGGCCCAAACCAAAGAGCACATCCTTCTCGCCAAGCAGGTTGGTGTGCCAGCCCTGGTGGTGTTCCTCAATAAGAAGGACATGGTCGACGACGAGGAGATCCTCGAGCTGGTTGAGCTGGAAATGCGTGAATTGCTCAGCAATTACGACTTCCCCGGCGATGACATCCCCGTGGTGGCAGGTTCTGCTCTCAAAGCGCTGGAGTACATCCAGGCTGGCAACAAAGCAGTCCGTGGTGCTGACGAGTGGGTCGACAAGATCCTCGATCTGATGGATGCCGTGGATGAGTCGATCCCCGAGCCAGAAAGGGAAATCGACAAGCCCTTCCTGATGGCAGTTGAAGACGTGTTCTCGATCACCGGTCGTGGCACCGTGGCCACCGGTCGGATCGAGCGCGGCAAGGTCAAGGTGGGTGAGACCGTGCAAATCGTCGGCATCAAAGACACCCGCGAAACCACCGTCACCGGTGTGGAAATGTTCCGCAAGCTGCTTGACGAAGGCATGGCTGGCGACAACGTGGGCCTGCTGCTGCGCGGCGTGCAGAAAGAAGACATCGAGCGTGGCATGGTGCTTGTCAAGCCCAACTCGATCAAGCCCCACACCAAGTTTGAGGGCGAGGTTTATGTGTTGAAGAAGGAAGAAGGTGGTCGCCACACCCCTTTCTTCGCTGGTTATCGCCCCCAGTTCTACATTCGTACCACCGACGTGACCGGCCAGATCACTGCCTTCACCTCGGACGACGGCGCCAATGTGGAAATGGTGATGCCGGGAGACCGGATCAAGATGACCGGAGAGCTGATCTGCCCGGTGGCCATCGAGCAGGGCATGCGCTTCGCCATTCGCGAAGGCGGCCGCACCATCGGTGCTGGCGTGGTGTCCAAGATCCTGGCCTGACCCTGAGCTAAGTTGACTGGGGTGGGCCCACGGGACCCACCCCTTTTCAGCGCACCTCGACAACCCATCCATTGCTGCCACCAGGGCCTGCGGCTCTGGGGCTAACCGAACGCCCGAAACACATGTCCACAGCCATCGCCCAGCAGAAGATTCGGATCCGCCTGAAGGCCTTTGATCGCCGCATGCTGGATCTCTCCTGCGAAAAAATCATCGAAACCGCCGATCACACCGCCGCCACGGCAATCGGCCCAATCCCCCTGCCCACCAAGCGCAAGATTTATTGCGTGCTGCGCTCTCCTCACGTGGACAAGGATTCGAGGGAGCACTTCGAAACCCGTACCCACCGCCGCATCATTGATATCTACAGCCCCTCCGCCAAAACAATCGACGCCCTGATGAAGCTGGACCTGCCCAGCGGAGTTGACATCGAAGTCAAGCTCTGAGCCGCACGCCCCGGCGCCCGGCAGATTTTCATAGGATGGTTTGACACTCCTGATCAAGCCATGGGCGAACTGGCCGTGCGGGAGCTGCCGCTGTTTCCATTGCCCGATGTGGTGCTCTTCCCCCAGGAAGTGCTGCCGCTCCACATCTTCGAGCCCCGCTACAGGATGCTGCTGCGCACGGCGATGGCAGGCGACCAACGCTTCGGAGTGGTGCGCTGGGATCCCCAGACCCAGGCCATGGCAGCGGTGGGCTGCTGCGCCGAAATCCTGCACTGCCAAACCCAGGACGACGATCGCAGCAACGTTGTCACCATGGGCCAGCAGCGCTTCAGGGTTCTCGAGATCGTGAGGGAGGCCCCCTTCCGTATAGGCCTGGTGAGCTGGATCGAAGACGAGCCCGCAGCCAGCCACGCCGAACTGGAGACCCTCAGCGGTGAAGTGACCCAGGCCCTGCGAGATGTGGTGGAGCTCACCGGCAAGCTGATCGGCAAGCCCACCACCTTGCCCAGCGATCTGCCCGACCTGCCCAGGGAGCTGTCCTTCTGGATCGGAGCCCACTTGGGCGGCCCGGTTGCCGACCACCAACAAGCCCTGCTGGAGATCACCGACACCAGCGAGCGGCTTCGCCAGGAATACGAGCTGCTCGACCAGACTCGCCGGCAACTGGCTGCCCGCACCGTGCTCAAGGACACCTTCCAACCCCAATAACCCTCCAGCACCGGCTCCCGGTTTGATGCTCCCTCCCAGCTGGCCCCTGGCCACAATCCTTGGCGCCGGAATCCTGGCCCTGGCCGCCGGCCTCTGGCTGAGGCAGCGGCGCCGCTACGAATCGGCAGCTAGCGTTGCCGCGGCCTACGACCGCTGGACCACCGACCGACTGCTGGAGCGCCTCTGGGGGGACCACATCCACCTGGGCTACTACCAAAAACCAGCTCCAGGCCGCCACCAGCGCCAGGATTTCCGAGCCGCCAAAGCGGCCTTCGTGCATGAGCTGGTGCGCTGGAGCGCTCTAGACCAGCTGCCGCCCGGATCAACGCTGCTGGATGTGGGCTGCGGCATCGGCGGCAGCGCCCGAATCCTGGCCCGCGACTACGGCTTCAAGGTGGTGGGGATCAGCATCAGCCCTGCCCAGATCGAACGGGCCCGCTCCCTGACCCCAGCGGGGCTGAGCTGCCGCTTTGCCGTAATGGATGCCATGGCTCTGGAGTTGCCTGACGCCAGTTTTGACGCTGTCTGGAGTGTGGAGGCCTGCCCCCACATGCCCGACAAGCAGCGCTATGCCGACGAGCTCCTGCGGGTGCTCAAACCGGGGGGCCTGCTGGCCGTGGCTGACTGGAACCGGCGCGATGGCCCCATGGGCAGGGTGGAGCGCTGGGTGATGCGCCAGTTGCTGGAGCAGTGGGCCCATCCTGAATTCGCCACCATTGGCGGCCTGCAGCAGCACCTCCAGCAGAGCCCCCATGCCGCCGCCATGGCGATCGAGACCGGCGACTGGAGCCAGGCCACCCTGCCATCCTGGATAGATTCGATTGCTGAGGGGGTACGCCGGCCCGGGGCGGTTCTGGGCTTGGGGCCCAAGGCCGTGCTGCAGGGCCTGCGCGAAACACCCACCATCCTGTTGATGCACTGGGCCTTTGCCAACGGGCTGATGCAGTTCGGGGTGTTCCGCGGCAGCAAGCCCAGCTAACTGAGATTGGTGATCGGATAGGCGCCGAACAGGGCCAGATGGGCGCAGAGGGGCCGTAATCCTTCCAGGGCATGCTCGAGCGGAGCGGAGCCCTCAGGCAGCTCCAGATCCACAAAAAAGATGTATTCGCCCATCTCCCGTTTCGAAGGCCGCGACTCGATCCGGCTCATGTTGAGGCCCCGCTGGGCGAAACAGGCCAAAGCCTCCAGCAGGGCCCCAGGCTTGTTGGAGTGCATCGAGAAGGCCAGGCTGGCCATCGGGCCGTGGAGGGAACGGGGTGCCCGACGCAGCAGCAGTAAACGGGTGCAGTTGCCCGGCACGTCATTGATCGGATAGGCCAATTCCAGCAGCCCATGCTCCCCGCCGGCCTGCTGGGAGGCGATCGCCGCCCGGAAGCGGCTGCCAGCCACCAGCCGGGCCGCCTCGGCCGTGGAGCTGGTGGGCAGCTGCAGGGCCCGGGGCAAGTGATCGGCAAGCCACTGACTGCACTGGGCCAGGGCCTGGGGATGGGAGAGCACCTCGCTGACCCCCTCGATCGGGCCACTCCCTAGCAGGGCATGGCGAATCGGCAACACCAGGGCCCGGGCCACCGTGAGATCCGGGTGTTCCCAGAGAGAGTCGAGGCAGGAGGTAACACCGCCCTCAACCGAGTTCTCAACCGGCACGACCGCCGCATCACAACTGCCGTGGGCCAGGGCCTGTACGACGGCCCGGATCCCCGACTGGGGCACCAACTCAGGCCTGGCCACCTCCTCCAGCTCAGCCAGCTGCCGGGCCGCTTGCTCGCCATAGGTACCGACCGGGCCGAGAAAGGCAAAACGCATCGTTTGCAAAAACTGAGGAAAGGCAACCCAACCGGGCCGATAGGATCATGCCGCGCCGGCCCGCAGGCCATGCCCCTGGCCTTTAGCGCCAGTCAAGAACTTCAACTCGCCGTAAGCGACCAACCCGACCGGCTGGCCTCCTACCTGACCCAGACAGACCGGGTGGTCAGGGCTCTGTTCGACCCCAGCCAACTCAAAGCCCTCGAGCCCGGCCACTACCGCTACTCCGTCACCCACCTGCAGGTGTTCAAGCTGGAGATCCATCCGGTGGTCACCCTGCGCACGAGCCTGGCAGCGGGGAAGCTGCTGCTGGAATCCAGCGAATGCGAACTGGAGGGGCTGGGCCTGGTGGATGATTTTCAGCTGACCCTCGGCTCCTGGCTCACGGCAGGAGCAGCAGGGCTGGAGGGCCAGGCCACCCTGGCGGTGGCAGTGAGCCAACCCCCCCTGCTCAAACTAATTCCAGCCAAGGTGCTCGAACGCACGGGCCAGTCGCTGCTGGCTGGCATCCTGCTGGGAATCAAGGGGCGGGTGAGAGACCAGCTGATCAAGGACTTCCAGCTCTGGTGCCAGGAGCACAGGGGACAACCCGACTCAGAAAGCTGAGCCGGTGCAGGGGCGTGGGCCCTAAGTCCTGGAGGGCCTGGCGGTGCTGGGCCGTGCCATAGCCCGCATGGCGCTCGAGGCCATAGCCCGGATAGCTCTTGGCCAGCTCGCCGATCAAGCCGTCACGGGCCTGCTTGGCCAGCACGCTGGCCGCCGCGATCGCCAGACAGTGGCTGTCGCCGCGCACCAGGGTGACCTGCTCCCCGCTCCAGCACCGCAGGGGTAACACCCCATCCACCAGCAGCAGCTGGGGAGGCCGGGGCAACTTCTGAACTGCGCGAAGCATGGCCCACTCGGTGGCAACTCGAATGCCATGGCGGTCAATCTCAGCTGCCGAAGCCTGGCCCAGGGCCCAGGCATCGGCCAGGTTGTGGATGGTGGGCACCAGATCTGCGCGCCGCCGGGCAGTGAGCTTTTTACTGTCGGTGAGGCCCACGGCAGCGAGCGGCGCGAGGCAGGGCTGCCCTAGCACCACGGCGCCGGCGAAGACCGGACCAAACAGGCTGCCCCGACCCACCTCATCCACCCCGGCACAGGCGAGGGGATCCCTGCCCTGCCAGGGATCCGTCAACATCAATCAGGTGGGGGCAGATGAGCGACGGCGGCGGCGGCGGGGCTCGCCGGCTTCGTCCAGCTCGGGCTCGGCAACGGCGAGTGTGGCTTTGGCAGCGGCAGGTTTGGACCCATTGCTGGCCGCCGAGCTGCGGGTGCGTCCCCGGCGGGCAGGCAGCTCCACCTCGGGAGGAGCAATACTCACAACGGTGGGGACTGAAACGGTGACCACCGTTTCCGGCTGATGCGCCTCCGGCAGGGGCGTGATCTCAACCATGGCGGGCAAATCCCGCTGGGCGCGAATCTGAACCGGGGCCTCAGCGCCGGGCTCCTCGCCGGCCTGTTCATGGGAGGTGTGTTCCTGTGAAGCCTGTTCTTGGGAGGTCAGCCCAGCACCACCGCGACCACCGCGACCGCGGCGGCGGCGGGTGCCGCTTGCCGCCAGCTGTTGCCGCGCCTCCTCGAGCACCAGCTCGGCATCCAAGCCAGGGCGGACCACCCGCACAACGACGTTGTCACCACTGGGGGGCTGGTCAAGCAGCAGGGCCGGGTTCAGGCCCATCCAGCCGAACACCAGCTCCTGATCGGCATCCATGGGGACGGCAATGATCTCCTGGTCGAAGCGACGCGGAGCAGGCTCGATGCTGGCGGGGCTGGGCGCCCGGGGAGCCTCCTCTGCGGAGGATTCAAAGGCTTCAGAGCTGGCATTTGCCTCCACCAATTCAGTGCTACCGCGGCCCCCGCGGCCCCCGCGACGGCGGCGGCCGCCGCTGGTCTCGCCAGCAGTCGCCGGGCTCGCGACTTCAGCCCGGGCCGATGCGGCTGAGCGCACCAGGCCAGCCACGCTGGCCAAGGGCTGGAGTGTGTCCATGCCAGGCAGCACCGCCACATGGCCGAGCCCACCACAGCTAGGGCAGGCGCGACCAAACAATTCATAGATGTTCTGGCCCTGGCGCTTGCGGGTGAGCTCCACCAGACCGAGCTCGGTGAGCTGGGCGATCTGGGGCCGGGCCGAATCATCCCGGGCGGCCTGGGTGAAGTGTTCAAGAAGCTGCAACTGGTCGCGGCGCGACTCCATATCGATGAAATCGATGATCACCACCCCACCGATGTTGCGCAGTTTCAACTGACGGGCGATCTCAACCGATGCCTCACAGTTGGTCCAGAGCACGGTCTCGCGGGCGTTGGCCGAGCGCGTGAAGGAGCCTGAGTTGACATCGATGACGGTGAGCGCCTCGGTGGGCTCGATGATCACGTACCCACCTGAAGGAAGATCAACTCGCGGCTTGAGGGCATCGCGAATTGCCGCATTTACTTTGAAATGCTCGAGGATTTCGGCCGATTCGCCATGGGCCTCGACAAGCACGTTGGTGTGATCCGAGCCCAGAAAGGCATTGGCCCGAGCCACTGCTTCGGGGGTATCAACCACCACCCGAACCAGATCAGGGCTGTAGAGATCGCGCAGCACCCGATGGACAAAATCTTCGTCCCGGTTCAGCAGCACTGGAGGGCTGGCAGTCTCGGCGGCGGTCTGGATGCCCTCCCACTGGCGCAGCAGGGCCTCGAGATCATCAATCAGCAGCTCTTCGCTGACGGACTCAGCCTCGGTGCGGATCAGCAGCCCAGCCCCCGGGGGCTTGATCAACACACCAAGGGCCCGGAGGCGATTGCGCTCGTTATCGCCATCAATGCGGCGGGAGATATTGACACCCTGGCCGTGAGGCTGGAGCACCAGAAAGCGCCCCGGCAGAGCCAAATTGCCAGTCAGACGGGGGCCCTTGGTGCCGGTGGGCTCCTTCATCACCTGCACGAGCACCTTCTGGCGCGGCTCCAGCAACTCGGTGATGCCGGCCGCACCCTTGCGCAACCGCAAGGGGCCCAGATCGGTGACATGGATGAAGCCGTTTTTCTCGCTTTCGCCGATGTTTACAAAGGCGGCATCGATACCGGGCAAGACGTTTTCAATGGTGCCGAGATAGACATCTCCGATTTGGTAGCGGCCCTGGGCTACTACCAGTTCATCTACCCGTTCATCGTTGAGAACCGCGGCGATCCGCAGTTGCTCGGCAATGACGATCTGCTGGGACATGGGGTAAGGAATTTGGCCCATCTGGGCCTACCAAGGGATAGAAAAAACCGAAGGCAGCTTCAGTTGTAGTGCAAACAAGCTGGACAACAAAAACAGTTGGGCTGTATCGAAGCCCTTAAATCGAGGGGGCGGCGGCAGGGACCGAACGCCCTAGCAAAATTGTTGCTGAAAATGCTGTTCTGAATCAGCCGCGCATCAACTGCCGCGGAACAGCTTTCAGGAATCGTCTCCTTGAAAGCAGTGGGGCGAATACTGGGGCAAATATGCCCTGGGGCGGTGAAACCAATGAATCTGGCTACCGGCAGCCTTGGTGACCCGAGAAGCGTCGGGTTCAACTAGCTAATCACCTTAGTTGAAGGTTAGCACGGGCTTGAGCAGCAGGGCCCTGCGGCGCAGCGCGGTGACGGCCAACGGCTGGCCGAGCAGCTCACCTAGCCAATGCTGCAGCTGCTCAGGCCTCAGGCTTCGGCCAGAGCTATCAACTGCCGCCCGCAGATCGAAAGCCGCCGGGCCATCGGGGAACAACTCTGCGATCACCAAATCCAGCAGAAAAGGCCGGCAATCGCGGCTGCGGGGCCGCCCTTTCTTATCGGTGTCCTGCCAGGCCAGGGTCTGGGCGGCCAGCAGGGCGCTACGGGCCTGCTGCCACTGCTGGGGCGTCAAAGGTGCCCCGGCCTGGGGCTGCAGAACGAAGTCCCAATGCGCCGCCTCCAGCTCCTGGGAGAGGCTCACTCCAAACACCGGCACCTGCAAGGCAGACAGCAACTGGAATTCAGCTGGCAACTGGGGCTGCAGCCGGGCCCGCACCAGCGCCGGATCTACCTGCTCGGTGAACTCCAGATCGAGCCACTCGCCGAGACCCTCCACCCCCAAGGGCAAGGGCAGGGCGAGCTGCAACCGCGGCAAGGGGTGGAAGCCGCCGCTGAAACTCACCGGCAGGCCGGAACGGCGCAGGGCCCGCTCCAGCATCCGCAGGGTGTCTAGATGGCTGATCAGCGCCAGGGAGCCGGTTTTGGCAAAGCCGATCCGCAGCCGGTCCACCCGCTCACTGGCGGGGGCCCGCTGGGGCTGGGCCGGCGGGATGGGCGGCGGCGGGATCACTACGTTGTGGCCCAGCTCGGGCCCGCATACGCCGCAGCTGCTGCACCCGGCGAAGGAGCAATCGGGCACCACCGCCGCCGCCAGGGCCCGTTGCAGGTCCTCCGCCAGCCAGCCCTTCTCGAGCCCCGAATCGATGTGGTCCCAGGGCAGGCTCTGGCGGCAGAAGGCCTCCAGAGCCGCCGCCGCCATGGCCTCAGTGGCGCTCCAGGCGCCCAGCTCCAGCTGGCGGTAGCGGCCGCCAAGGCCGGCCGCCTCGATTGCCCCGGTCCAGGCGGCATAGCTGCGCTCGGCCGATTCAAACCAGGCATCCAGGCCGGCTCCGGCACGCCAGGCGGCCTCGATCACCGGGGCCAGCTGCCTATCGCCGCGGCCGATGAAGTCTTCGATCGCCGAGAGCCGCACGTCGGTGAAGTTGGTCTTGAGGCCGCGCAACTGGCGCAGGGCGGCTCGGAGCAGTTCCTGGCGCCGCCGGAATTCGCCGGTGCTGACGCTGTGCCACTGGAAGGGCGTGTGGGGCTTGGGCGTGAAGTTGCTGATCGTGAGATTCAGCTCCAGCCGGCCCAGATCGCCGCACTGCCGCTGCAGGGCCTGGCAGGTGTGGGCGATCCCGAGCACGTCGGCATCGGTTTCCCCCGGCAGCCCGATCATGAAATAGAGCTTCAGCTTGCGATAGCCGCTGGCCATGGCCGTGCGCACACCAGCCAGCAGCTCGGCATCGGTGAGGCCCTTGTTGACGATGTCTCGCAGGCGCTGGCTGCCGGCCTCCGGCGCAAAGGTGAGGCCCGCCTTGCGGGTGCCGCCCAGGATGTGGGCGATGTTCTCGTCGAAGCGATCCACCCGCTGGCTGGGCAGGGTGAGGGAAACATTTTTGTCAGCAAGACGGTTGCGCAGCTCAACGCCGACGGCGGGCAGGGCCAGGTAGTCGGAGCAGCTCAGGGACAGCAGCGAGAAATCGGCGTAACCGGTGCGGCCCATTCCCTCTTCCACCGCTTCGATGACGGCTTCGGGCTCCACGTCGCGGGCGGGTCGGGTGAGCATGCCGGGCTGGCAGAAGCGGCAGCCGCGGGTGCAGCCGCGGCGAATCTCCACCGTGAGCCGGTCGTGCACGGTTTCGATGTGGGGCACCAGGCCCATGGCGTAGTGGGGCATGGGCGTGGCGGTGCGCCGCTGAATCCGGGCCGGGACCCCTGGTTCGAGCGGCTCGATGCTCACCCCATCGGCGCCGGGTCCATAGAGGCTGGGCACATATACCCCGGGCACCAGGGCCAGATCCTTCAGCAGCGCCCGGCGGCTGAGGCCGGCGGCACGGCCCTCGGCCACCACCAGGCCGATCTCCGGCAGCAGCTCCTCGCCATCGCCGAGGGCCACGAAGTCAAAGAAGGCGGCGAAGGGCTCCGGGTTGCTGGTGGCGGTGGGGCCGCCGGCAAAGATCAGCGGTGGCGAATCCGGGTGAGCCAGGGGCAGATCGCCGCGATCGGCCGCCCGGATCGGGATGCCGGCCAGCTCCAGCATCTCGAGGATGTTTGTGCCGCCCAGTTCGTAGCTGAGCGAGAAGCCCAGGATGTCGAAGGCGGCCAGGGGCCGCCGGCTCTCAACCGCAAACAGGGGCGCGCCGCGCTCGCGCAGGCGGGCGGCCAGATCCGGCGCCGGCAGGTAGCTGCGGTCGCACAGCTGGCCGGGAACGGCATTGAGGATCGAATAGAGAATGATGTGGCCGCTGTTACTGGCCCCCACCTCGTAGACCTCGGGGTAGGTGAGCGCCCAGCGCACCCCTACCGCCTGCCAGTCGGCCTCCCAGTCACGCGGCTGCACCCCCAGCTCATTGCCCAGGTAGCGGGCGGGCTTGCTGATGCCCAGATCCACCAGGGCGTCAAAGTCGACCGGCGCATCAGCCGAGGTGGCAACGGTCACAGGTGCCGACGGCAGGCAAGAGCTCAATCGTATGCAGCGTCCGCAACACTGGCAATAACCGTGCAATTTGCAACTTATGCTGCAGAAATGCACGGTTATTTGCCCAGGCAAGCCCAGCTGGCGCTCAGCAAGGCCCTGAACCGGGCGCCTGCGGCGCTGCTGCTGGGACCCCGGCAGTGCGGCAAATCAACGCTGGCTCGCCAACTATTGGCCGAGCGCGGTGATGCCGTAGTGCTCGACTTGCAGGACCGGAGCGATCGAGCCCGCCTGCAGGAGCCGGAGCTGTTCTTCGAGGCCCACCGCCGCGACCTGGTGTGCCTCGACGAAATTCAGCTACTGCCAGACTTTTTCAGTCTGCTGCGCGCCGAGATCGACCGGGATCGCCGGCCCGGGCGGTTCCTACTGCTGGGCTCGGCCTCCGGCCCGCTGCTGCACCAGAGCCAGGAAAGCCTGGCCGGCCGCATCGCCCAGGTGGAGCTCACCCCGTTTCTACTGAGCGAAGTGGCCCCAGCCATTCGCTGGCAGCAGCTGTGGCTGCGCGGCGGCTTCCCCGAGAGCCTGCTGGCTAGCGCAGACGACGACAGCATCGACTGGCGCGAAGATTTCATCCGCACCTTCCTGGGCCGCGACATAGCCGCCCTGGAGCTTGGGCTGCCGCTGCCATTAATGGAGCGACTGTGGCGGTTGCTGGCCCACCTCCAGGGGCAAACCCTCAATGCCAGCAGGCTGGCGGGCCTGCTGGATCTCAGCAGCGCCCGGTTGCAGAAGCTGCTGGCGGCGCTGGAGCACACCTTCATGCTGCGGCGTCTACCGCCCCTGGAGGCCAACCTGAGCAAGAGGCTGGTGCGCTCGCCCAAGCTCTACCTGCGCGACAGCGGCCTGCTGCACAACCTGCTCGGCATCGAGAGCTACGACGATCTGCTGGCCCACCCGCAGGCCGGTGAGAGCTGGGAGGGTTTCGTGATCGAGCAGCTGATCGCCGCCCATCCGCGCTGGCGTCCCCATTTCCTGCGCACCGGCCACGGCGCCGAACTCGACCTGGTGCTGGAGCGGGGCCAGCGCCGGCGGGTCTATGAAATCAAGCTCTCCAAGGCGCCGAAGCTCTCCCGCGGCTTCCATGAGCTGGTGGAGCAGCTCCAACCGGAGCAGGCCTCACTAATCGCCCCGGTGGAAACGAGCTTCGAGATCCGCCCGGGCATCTGGGTGCAACCGCCCCTGGCGGCTGGCGGCAGCGAGCTCAGAGCTGCTGCACCGCGGGGGTGAGCGCCAGCTCGCCGGCCTTGCCCGCGAAGGCGCGATCGAAGCTGACCAGGGCCGCGCAGCCCTCACTGCGCAGCAGATGCAGGGCATCGGCGAAATCCAGGCCCCGGCCATAGACCTCAAGGGCCTGCAACACCTGCTCCTCCTGCTCCAGATGCAGATGGCGGATCGCGATCAAGCCGCCGATGGCACGGATGATCGCCTCCCGGGGCAGTTGGTAGGCGCCGCGCAGCACCCATTCCAGCTCCAGCACCACGGTGATCGGCACGAAACAAGCCGAGCTGGCGTCGATCAGATAGGCCACTCGACGGGCCCTTGGCGGCATAGATCGCCGGCGCATCCACAGGCCTGCTTACCAGCGCAGGCCAAATCAGCCGCATAGGACAATCGCCCCACCACTCACCGGGCCCGGCGGCGGCCCACCCCGCGCACCATGGTTCAGGTCAACGGCAACTACCTCAAGCTCAAGGCTGGCTACCTGTTTCCCGAGATCGCCCGGCGGGTGAAGGCCTTCAGCGAAGCCAATCCGGAGGCACAGGTCATCCGTCTGGGCATTGGTGACGTCACCGAGCCGCTGCCAGAAGCCTGCCGCAACGCCATGAAGGCGGCCATCGATGAGATGAGCAACCGCGAGGGCTTCCGCGGCTATGGCCCGGAGCAGGGGTATCTCTGGCTGCGGGAGGCGATTGCGAAACACGATTTCCAGGCCCGCGGCTGCTCGATCACGGCCGAGGAGATCTTCGTCTCCGATGGCAGCAAGTGCGACAGCGCCAACATCCTCGACATCCTTGGGCCGGACAACCGCATCGCCGTGACCGACCCGGTGTATCCGGTGTATGTGGACAGCAACGTAATGGCGGGGCGCACCGGCGACGCCGATGACGGCGGCCAGTACGGCGGCCTCACTTACCTGCCGATCAACACCGAGAACGGTTTCACGGCGAAGATCCCCAACGAACCGGTGGATCTGATCTACTTGTGCTTCCCCAACAACCCCACCGGCGCTGTAGCCACCAAGGCGCAGCTCCAGGCCTGGGTCGATTACGCCCGCGCCAACAGCGCCCTGATCCTGTTCGATGCCGCCTACGAGGCCTTCATCCAGGACCCCGAGCTGCCCCACTCGATCTACGAAATTGAAGGCGCCCGCGAGTGCGCGATCGAATTCCGCTCCTTTTCCAAGAATGCCGGCTTCACCGGCACCCGCTGCGCCCTCACCGTTGTGCCCCGGGGCCTGATGGGCACCGCCGCCAATGGCGAGGCGGTGGAGCTGTGGGGCCTGTGGAACCGCCGCCAGTGCACCAAGTTCAACGGGGTGAGCTACATCGTGCAGCGGGGCGCCGAAGCGGTGTATTTCGCCGAGGGCCAGGCCCAGGTGCAGGCTCTGGTTGCCTTCTACATGGAGAACGCCGCGATCATCCGGCGCGAACTGGCCGCCGCTGGCCTGGAGGTGTATGGCGGCGAGCAGGCCCCCTACGTGTGGATCAAAACGCCGCCAGGAGTGGATTCCTGGGGCTTCTTCGATCTGCTGCTGGGCCAGGCCCACGTGGTGGGCACCCCCGGCAGCGGCTTCGGGGCCGCCGGCGAGGGCTACTTCCGCCTCTCGGCCTTCAACAGCCGCGAGAACGTGGAGGAAGCCATGGGGCGAATTCAGGGGGCACTGAAGGGCTGAGGCTCCCGCCAGCCTGAAATGCGGAGGTGTGGCGTTGCCCCGATTGGGTGAACCAGACCTCAGCTCCCCTGTTTGTTTTGTGGAGGGCCCGCCAGCTCGGTAGCTATGTAGGCGACGAATCGCCGGAGGAGGGGGCTTGGCTCGAGGAGGAAAAGAGCTCCTGCTCGAAGCGGGCGATAGTGGCGTTGCTCTCCTGCAGCAGCTTCAAGCGCTTTTCGCTTTCGAGCGATTCGATCCTCAGCTGCTTCGTTCGCTGCTGGATGTCGTAAACGGGACGCCAATTGAACGTCGCCAGCAAGCGCCGCCAGGGCGGCAAGTCAGCCATAAGCCGCTCTCCCTAGGCTCAGCCCTTGCCTACCATGGGCATCTGGATACGTGCCGGCACCCCAGGCATTCACTGGAAGCCAATCACAGTTTGCCTTTTCCTTAAGTTGACGGTCATGGTCAAGCCTCGTCACATTTGCGCCGCCAGCAGAAACCCCTTCATCGCCACCCAGAGCCCCGGCCGCGAAAGCGGCGGGGCAGCCGTGATGGAGAAGGCCCCGGAGCGGGTGCGCAAGCCTTCACCCCGCTACAAGGTGCTGCTCCACAACGATCCGGTCAACTCGATGGAATTCGTGGTGACCACCCTGCGCCAGGTGGTGCCCTCACTCAGTGAGCAGGACGCCATTGCGGTGATGCTGGAAGCCCACAACACCGGCGTAGGCCTGGTGATCGTCTGCGATCTGGAGCCCGCTGAATTTTACTGCGAAACCCTGAAGGCCAAAGGCCTCAGCAGCAGCCTCGAGCCGGAAAGCTGATGGAACCGACTGCTGGGGCAGCCAAGACGGCAGCCAAAGCGGCAGCCAACCCAGAAGTGAGGCCACACTGGTGGGGCACTGTGTTGTATGTGCCCCTGCTC